>JAFMCP010000041.1 GCA_017857705.1 Candidatus Nanopelagicales bacterium | reverse complement strand
GAGACCCCTTGCGCGTACTCATTTACAGCAGTAACCGCAATACCCGCGCAGACGTCATTTCAGCTCTTGGTCCACGACCTTCAATGGACCTGCCCACCATCGAGTACACCGAGGTGGCAACCGAGCCAGGTTTTATTTCAGCTGCTGACAAAGGAAAGTTTGACCTTTTTATTCTCGATGGTGAGGCAACGCCCGCTGGGGGAATGGGGCTCGCCCGTCAAATTAAAGATGAACTTTATCGATGCCCACCGGTTCTGGTGCTGATCGCTCGCCCGCAAGATGCGTGGTTGGCAACCTGGTCGCGCGCCGATGCCGTTGTGGGTTTGCCCATCGAGCCGGTCTCAACCGCCCAAGCAGTAAGTCGGCTGTTGGCAACCCGGCTGAGCCTCACTTCCTAGGAATCACCCATGGAAAGCACCAGTTGGCCCATCGTTCTTGCCAATATTGCTGGCCCGGACCCATTAACCGCTGATCATGCCCGTTGGGTAATGGGTGAAATTCTCAGTGACCGCTCAACCGATGCGCAAATTGCGGCATTTGCCATGGGACTGAAAATCAGTGGGGAAACACCCGATCAGGTAGCAGCTTTGGCAGCCACCATGCTGGAGTTCGCCAATCTCGTGCCTATTCCGACCGAAATGTCCGTTGTGTTGGACATCGTTGGCACCGGCGGGGACGGTTCCCACTCCGTCAATATCAGCACCATGGCCGCGGTCGTGGCGGCATCATGTGGTGTGACGGTCATTAAACACGGAAACCGGGCGTTTTCCAGTTCAACAGGCTCGGCGGATCTGCTGGAAGAGCTCGGTCTCGACTTAGACCTCAACGCCGAACAGGTGGGAATCGTTGCCCAAAGTGCTGGGATTGCCTTCTGTTTTGCACCCAAACATCACCCTGCCTTGCGTTTTGCTGGGCCAGCGAGAACCCAGCTGGGTATTCCCACGGTTTTCAATATTTTGGGCCCCCTCACTAATCCTGCACGTGCCAATGCCGCTTTAGTCGGCTGCGCAAATTTGGTCCTAGCGCCGGTTATGGCAGATGTTTTGGCGTCGCGTGGGGTGAGAGCCTTAGTAGTCCGGGGAACCGATGGTCTCGACGAAATCTCCCTTTCCTCGCCAACTCAAGTCTGGGATGCAACCAGCGGAGTGGTGATTGAAACGTTATTGGATCCGGCTGATTTCGGAATTCTGGGCTTTCGGGCAGAGCACCTGCGAGGTGGAAGCCCAGAACGTAATGCTGACCTCACTCGAAAAGTCTTTGGTGGAACTGACTCAGGAGCCGATTCCGAGATCGTGGCATCGATTCGACGTGCGGTTGCGCTCAATGCCGCAGCAGCATTGGCGGCAGCGGCTTCGGTGGGAGATCCGGCAAAAAGGTCGGGATCGCTGATTCCGTTGAGCGACCGGATCAATGTGCACCTGCCCATGGCGACAGAGGTGCTGGAAAGCGGTCAAGCATGGAAAGTTTTTGAAAAATGGGTCACGATTGTTTCACAGGTGAAAAGCACTGGGTGATTGTTTCAGTGAGCGATAGTAAATTTTAGAAATATGTAATCCGCGACTTACCTGGCGCTCGTGGACCGACAGGCCGACCAAAGGGTGAGTTTCCGGTGACTGCAGCCAGGCGTTCACTGACAACGCGGCGAATGTCTGAAAGTTGCATAGTTTCTTTTCCGCCGCAGTCAATTGGCATATAGAGCTCGCGTGAACTCGTTACTAATCGAACACCATCACTTTCAAGCCATCGAAGTAGATCGAATGCTTCCTCGGTGACACCGGCCGGTGCTGGCGCGATTCCTGGTTCAATGTACTCAGCACTTGCGATTAATGCGGTGACGTGTGGCCAAGGGTCAAAACCTGGCTCAACAACACCTGCTGCCGCCAACCTCCCGTAGCGAATAACATGAATCTCCCAACCACCGTCAACGGTGCTTTGTGCTGCAACGAGTTCTGGTGTTGAGGCAATCCAACGTAACCTTTCGGTACGAAAAACTGCATTGACGTAATGACCAAGTGCCTCGCGCCAAGAAGCAGCCTCTTCGAATCTCTCAGCATTAGCAAGGGTTTCCATGAGTCCATTTATGTGTTCAACGATTTTAGATGTGCTTCCCGACATGGCGATGGACGCATGATTCACAATATTTAAATACTGCTCGCGGTCGTGTTCACGGATACACGGTGCGATGCATTTCCCCAATTCGGCGCGAACGCAGCCAGGAATGTCACTGCGCGGTTGCGCAGCTATCTTCGTGGTGCAGGTTCGCAACGAAATAGTTTCGTTGATCACGTCAAGTGCCGAATTTGCGGCTGAGCGGGATGTGAATGGCCCGATATAGCGCGCACCTTCCGTGGCATCGTCTTTCAATTGTTTAGTGATGATCAATCGCGGTGCCGGCTCTGCTGTCAGCTTGAGCCAAGAGACAGAGTCAGCGGCCCGCGATCGTCGGTTGTACCGAGGCTGCTCGCTGACGATTAACCGCAATTCGCGAATTTTTGCTTCCAAAATTGTTGAGCAAACGATGGGGCGAATATTTTGGGCAATTCCAATCATCTCGGACATGCGGCGCCGACTTTCCGCTGCAGTGAAGTAGGTGCGCACTCGATTGCGGATGTTTTTAGATGTGCCAATGTAGAGCGGACGCCCTTGTGGATCCTCAAAAATGTAAACACCGGGTTTCGCCGGTAAGCCATCGGCCAGACTTTTCTTATTACGTTGAACATCACTTACTCGTGAGGTGAATGCGTTTAAATCCTCAAGGGTGTGCACACCGTAATTACCCAACCGCTCAAAGAGTCTATGCATTACGTCCGTTGTTGCGCGGGCATCATCAAAAGCTCGGTGGGTTGGCTGCACATTGGTATTAAAAAACGCGCTTAATGTTGCGAGTTTGCAATTACGAACTTCGTCACGGTGAAGTGCCAGTCGAGCTATACGTGCCGTGTCAATCACTTTGTTGTTAGGCCAAGCAATGTCGAATTTGGCGCAAGCCCCTTTGAGGAACCCAATGTCGTAGGGAGCATTGTGTGCAACAAAAACACATTCCCCGGCAAAATCGAGAAACATCGAGACTGCTGTGCGAACACCGGGTGAGCCGGAAACCATTGAATCGGTGATACCGGTCAAAGCGGCGATAAATGGTGGAATTGCCGCACCCGGATTCACCAGCGTGGTGAATTCACCGATTACTGCACCCCCTTGGACCTTTACCGCGCCGATCTCGGTGATTCCAGCGTCAATGCCTGCCCCACCGGTCGTTTCCAGGTCCACGACGACGAAAACAATGTCGGCGAGTTGGGTACCTAGGTCCGCGAGCGAGAGCTGGGTGGTCGCCAAGGCGCCCGGTGGGTTGGTCACGGTCACAAACTAACGCTAAGCCCTGACACTCATTAGTGCTTGAGTCAGATCACGGACTTAACCCGTAGGGGATAGCGTTAGGTTATGACCAATTCTTCTAACCTTTCTCTACCCGATGCGAAATCACGATTTCGTTGCGCCCATTGCGGCAATCTCACCCGTTTTGACGTCACGCGAGTATCGACAGTGACTGAGTTCTGGCATGCGGACATGGCGGGTGATGTGAACGTAGAAGAGAGGGAAGTCGCCTCGGATCAAGTTCTCGCGGTGTCGTGCCGCTGGTGCGGAGCAGGGGATCGGATTGAAATCGTCCTTCGCCCGGAATTTGGTGGTCCCGCACAGGAATCCCCCGGTGACGGCGGGGTTTAGTCCTGATCTGGATCTGTAATTGGCCCTGACCCGGCCCTCAGCACGCAAACTTGCCAATTTGAGCCAACGCGATGATGTCCACGATGTCAGTGGGGGCGTTTAGCCTGTTTACATGGTTATTGACTGTGGTACGTGTGTGGTGGCTGGCCCAGCTTGTGGCGATTGTGTTGTCACGGTGCTGCTGGGGGAGCCGGAGTTCTTGCGGGCGCCGGAGGTGGCTGACGAACATGTTGTGGCCATAGGTGTTTTGGCTCGTTCAGGTCTGGTTCCACCTCTTCGACTGGTGACGCAGGAATCTAAGGCAATCTAAACTTTAGTTCTAGTTAATATCGGAACCTCTCTGGCCGGATCGTCATCAATCTGTTACCGTTTTGGGAACGACGAGGGACTGGGACGCGTCCCAGGTCTGAGCCAAATTGCAGGTAAACAAATTGAGCGGAGAGTTTGTGAAGCAGAAAGCATTTCGAGTCAGCGGGATCTCCGTTGCGATTGCGGCTCTGTTAATCCCTGGTTTTGTTATTGCTCCCGCGCAGGCTGCGCCAAATTTGCAGCAAGTTCGCATGCAGGTAATGGATCTGCAGGGCAAAGCTGAGGCAGCCAATGAGCGCTACAACGACGCTCGCAACCGCCTTGGTGGAATCCAGAAACAACTCGATACCCTGAAAGCTAAGGCCAAGCGTGAGCGCAAAGAACTCAACCAAATCATGGGTTCAGTCGATGACCTCGCTCGCGCCACCTACACATCGGGTGGAATAGACACCTCTTTGCAAGTACTGCTCGCCGAAGATCCCAACCAATTCCTCTCACAGGCCGCAGCGCTGGACCAGGTGCAAAAAGGGCAAGCCTCTGCAATCCGGGGCAGCCAAACAACTCGTCTGCGACTAGCCCAGACGGAAGCGGCAATGTTGGACAGAGAAACTGCCGCTAAAAAAGTTCGTTCAGAAATGGGCGACTCGAAAAAAGAGGCAAACGATCGCTATCGCGACGCCCAATCAATCTTGGCAAACCTTGAGGCAAGTGAACGACGCCGTATTGCCGCGATGGCAGCAAGTGAAAGAGCCGCAGCCCTTTCGGCTGCACGCGCAGCCTCTGCTGCAATAAGTTCAGGCAGCGGATCATCGGGTGGGGGCTTTACGGGAAGCGGACGAATTTCGCGTGTCGTGCAGTACGCATTGGCCCAAGTTGGCGATCGTTATGTTGCGGCAGCTAGTGGCCCAAGTGCA
The DNA here is from genome assembly GCA_017857705.1 of Candidatus Nanopelagicales bacterium. Lineage (GTDB taxonomy): Bacteria > Actinomycetota > Actinomycetes > S36-B12 > S36-B12 > UBA4592. The sequence continues at coordinate 8,896 of JAFMCP010000041.1, read as the reverse complement.
TTTGACTGTTCCGGGCTCACCATGACGGCTTGGCGACAAGCTGGTGTATCACTGCCCCACTACAGCCGCTCACAGTATTCAACAACTCGTAGGGTCCCATTGAGCCAGGCTCAGCCAGGGGACTTGGTATTTTACTTTGGTAGCGGTGCGCACCACGTTGGTTTGTACATTGGAAACGGCAAAATGGTGCATGCTGCCAATCCGAGCAGCGGTGTACTCGTCTCCGACGTAATGGGCCCCTGGTACAACTCACGGTTTAGCGGTATCGGCCGAGTGATCGGCTAACACCGCCAAACCGTCTAGTCATCTCACTGTCAGGGCTAGACCCAGATTTGTTATCCGTAGATCTGAGCGATATCTGCTTCGTGCTCTTTGAGCACGACATTGCGCTTGAGCTTGAGTGAAGGTGTCATTTGACCGCCTTCTTCAGTCCAGTCAGTCTCTAGAATTGTGAACTTCTTGATCGCCTCAGCATTTGACACCGCTTTATTTGCTAGATCAACAGCGCCCTGAACTTCACTCTGAATCAATGCATTGTTTACGAGCTCGGAGATGGGTGTGTTTGCATTTAAACCCTGTTGGGCAAGCCAAACGGGAATCGCTTCAGGGTCAAGTGTGATGAGAGCGCCAATGAATGGCTGGGCGTCGCCTACCACCATGCACTGTCCAACTAGGAAGTTGGCTCGTAAACGGTCTTCAAGTACTGCAGGGGCAACATTCTTGCCGGCTGCTGTGACGATGAGTTCCTTTTTACGCCCGGTGATCCGGACAAAGCCCCTATCATCAATCTCGCCAATGTCTCCGCTGTGGAACCAGCCATCAGGCTCGATGGCTTCAGCGGTAGCGCTGGGGTTATTCCAATACCCGGCGAAGATGTGATCGCCTCTGAGCATTACTTCACCGTCAGTTGCGATCTTCACACTTGACCCAGGGAATGGTTGCCCAACGGTTCCAATGCCGATTGCATCAGGTCGATTTACGGTGCTCGCGGCGGAAGTCTCGGTGAGTCCGAAGCCTTCAAGAATTGTCACACCGATGCCTCGGAAGAAATGGCCCAGCCGTGAACCCAACGGTGCGCCGCCTGAAATAGCCCACTCGATCTTTCCGCCCATGGCAGCACGAATCTTCCCGTAAACAAGTCGATCAAATAGGGCATGCTTAATTTTGAGGCCCAATCCGGGACCGCCATCGTCTAAAGCCTCGCTGTATTCAATGGCGATATGGGTGGCCTTATCGAAAATATTTCCTTTACCGCCAGCGATTGCTTTTTGCTGTGAAGAGTTGAAGATTTTTTCAAACACTCGAGGAACCGAAAGAACGAAAGTCGGCTGGAAAGAGCCCAACAAAGGAAGTAGTTCTTTGACGTCGGGGGCGTGTCCCATGCGAACCTGAGCACGTACGCAACCAAGTTGAACAGTTCGACCGAAGACGTGGGCAATAGGCAGAAAGAGGAGTGTGGAGGAGTTAGGACCTCGGAAAACGTTGCCCAGTCCTTCCACAATGTTGTCGACTTCAAACATGAAGTTTTTGTGGGTCAACATGCAACCCTTGGGGCGACCTGTCGTTCCCGACGTATAAATGATTGTTGCAGTGGATTCCGGTGTAAGTGTGATCCGTCTGGACTCAAGTTCTTCATCGCTGACGTTGGCTCCCGCGGCGATTAATTCATCAAGGCATTTGTCTTCGAAGACCCAGACTCGTGTGACGTCTGGGGTGTCCACGGCAACTTCGTCGTAAACAGCTTTGTTGGCCTGGCGCTCACAGAAAAGCGCGACGGACCCTGAGTCGGTGAGAATCCATTGAACCTGCTCGGCCGAGGACGTCTCATAGATTGGTGCGCTGATGCAGCCGGCATACCAAATTGCGTAGTCCACGACGGTCCACTCGTATCGTGTTCGGGACATGACACCGATGCGATCACCTGCCTGAATCCCGCTGGCGATAAGACCCTTAGCTACTCCTTGCACTTGCTGTAAGAACTCTGATGCCGTGACGCCCACCCATGCATCCCCGCGAGGAATGGAGAAAACGACTTTGCTGGGGTCGCTTTTCGCGTTTTGCAGGATGTGGTCAGTCAGGTTTCCACTCGTTGGCGCGGGAACCATTGCCTCTACTGTGAACTCGGTGAGCATGTGGATCTTCCTTTCCTCAGGCCGGTCTAGGAACCGTGTCACTAAACTACGCGAATTACGCGCAAAGTGCCATAAGACGAGAAAATTATTTCGGGTTACTATTGGGTGGTGACAGGGAGTGAAGGGATGAGTCAGAACTTTGAGCATTCCATGATCGATATCTCCGACGACACGGTGATTTATGCGTCATCGGCGGAGTTGATCGCGATAATTCGGGAGCAAACGACGTGGGTTCGTTGGTGGCCCGACCTCACATTGCAGGTGTACGGAGATCGTGGGGAGAAAGGGTTGCGGTGGACAGTGTCCGGAGCGTTGGTCGGATCCAGTGAGATTTGGCTCGAACCCATTCACCTGGCATCCGCAGGAGAGGCTGCCACGATTGTTCACTACTACTTACGCGCAAACCCAACGCGAAATGGGAGCGAGATTTATTCCCGAAACGTTACAAATTCGGCCCGAGAACAACGCGAAATTCACAAATTGCGCGAGCGTCATGTAATTGCATGGAAACGAACGGTCTGGGCGCTCAAAGACAGTCTGGAGAACCCCAATGTCTGATCCGCGCCAGTGCGCCTGAACATTGTCAGCGACGTCCATGGTGCTTCGAATGCAATCAAGTCGGCTGCCAAAAATTGCGACGCCTTTATCTGCTTAGGGGATTTGATTCTCTTCCTAGATTACGACGAACCTGAACATGGGATTTACGCCGAATTATTTGGTGTGGATTACGCAAAGACTTATATCGCTTTGCGAACCGCCAATCATTTTGAGCAGGCCCGGGAGTTCAGTGCCGATGCATGGCGTGGAATCGGTGTCACCAAACCAGAGGAACGGTGGGACGTTTTGCAACAGAAAGTCCGTGAGCAATATGAAGTGATGTTTGCCGCAATGCCCGCGCCTGCATTATTGACGTACGGCAATGTTGACGTGCCATCCCTTTGGCCTACATATCTGCGCTCCGAGCATCGCGTACTTGATGGTGAGGTGATAGAAATGAATGACCAAAAATGGGGCTTTCTTGGAGGGGGACTCACAAGCCCAATGCGGACTCCCTATGAATTGGATCCCGATGAATATAGGAAAAAACTTTTTGCCATGGGGCCGGTTGACATTCTTTTTACTCATATCCCGCCATTGAGTCCATTGCTCAATTACGACACGGTAGCCCGAAGGTTTGAAGTTGGCTCGGTCGCAATCACCAGTTACATCGAAAAATTCTCCCCCAGATATCACTTTTTTGGTCACGTGCACCAACCGCAGCGGTCACGGTTACGGATGGGGACCACCGAATGTATTAACGTCGGGCATTTTCACAGTCGAAAAACCCCGTTCGCCATTGATGTTTAAATTAGACTTCGTAATTCGAGGATCACGGCTGGCAAGCCTTGTCGTGATGCGACCCAGCCTTCAGGTGGAGTAGCGTGCACCCATGGCTGAACAGACCGAATCCAATATCTCCATTAATGCGACTCCCGCACAAATCATGGAAGTAATTGCTGATCTCCCCGCTTACCCGCAATGGAGTGATGGAATCACTTCAGTCACTGTGCTGAGCAAATACGAAGATGACGACCGCCCAGCCGATGCCCGATTTTCCCTTGCATCCGGACCTATCAAGGACACTTACGAGTTGGAGTATGACTGGGACGGAAATCGGAAAGTCACTTGGACTTTGACCACGGCTGAAATGCTCACCGCGATGGATGGCGAATACGAATTGACCGACAATGGTAACGGGAGCACAACCGTGCATTACCGGCTGCAAGTGGATGTAAAGATTCCCATGATTGGGATGCTGAAGCGCAAAGCCGAAAAGGTGATTGTTGACACGGCTCTCAAAGGGCTGAAAACCCGAGTGGAATCGGGCGCGGGAAGTGTCGTCTAACCTGCGTATCACCTGCGGGACCGAACCCAAGAGGGGCTCGGCAACTTCACCTGAAGTTGTTTCACAGTTTTGTGAATCATTGATATTGCCTTTTGGTTTTTTCACACCAACAAGAGGCATTTTGGGTGAACTGAATATGTTACGAGGCGTGTATTCATTACTCTCGGACTCCGAGCATTTTGAGTTTGAGTCTGCTCACCACTTAGCCCAAGCGCTCAGCGATCTTGACTCCATCACGATCGCACTTCTTCACATGGACTCTGAAGAGTTTGCCATTTGGTGTGGTTTGGGCAAAAGCGATGCCCGGATTCACCTTTTGAAGTTGATTAAAGAAATGCAGCAGGCTCGAATTCGGGTGCAGGGTGCGCAACTGCAATTGGATTTTGCCAAAAATCAACCAAGTCCGAAGGCATTGTTCAGATCACTTACCCAACTTGCACTGGTCGGAGTTGCGTGTGATTTACGCCAAGTGCAACGGGCGTGGCTTGCTTCAACACGGATGCCACTGTCAAAAAAATGGATCTCACAATGTGAATCGATCAGAGTTTTCACCGGGCGTGGTGACCTTGTCGAACTGGGTGCATCGGCGTTCGCATTTCACGTCAAGTGGAAGGGTGTCAGGAAAAGCGATCCGGCAATCGGAATTGCCCGCAATCACTTAGTAATGGATGTGGGTGGTGTGCGACGTTTTGTCGAACTTCCTGCAGCCTGTTCGCGAATGGAGGCGGGGTCTGTGCGACTCTTAAAAAATAAATTTGAGGTGGACTTTTCTGTCAAAGAAAGTGAGTGGCCCCGATTATGAACGATGAGCGCGATGAGAATAAATCAACCAGTGATCTAGGTAGTTGGTTGATTTCCATGGGTGCCCCATTATCAATAACTGAATTAATGCCGAGTGAAATTACCGGATTAGACGTAGCCCCCATAGTTTCAATGCTTGGCGGTGTCGGGATCAGAAGTGGGCTAAGACAAGCGGATACAGCGCAAACTGCGGTAGATGAAATCCGCTGGCTGCACATCATTGACTAGTGTTGCGCGCATGGGAATCAGCGTCGGGGTTGATATTGGGGGGACCAAGATACTTGCTGGAGTGGTTGATACCCAAGGTGAAATTCTGACCAAGGTTTACAAAAAAACTCCTCGTGCTGACGCATTCGCGGTTCTATCAGTAGTTTCAGAAGCCATCATCGAAACGATCTCGCGTGTTGATGGAAGAGTCACGGGAATTGGCGTAGGTGTTGCCGGGCCGGTTGATGCTGGCAGCACGACTGTTCTGTACGCCCCCAATCTTCAGTGGGCCGATGTTCCCGTTGCTGCAATTCTCGAGAAAGCCACCGGCCTACCCGTCCTCGTTGAGAACGACGGAAATACGGCCGCTTGGGGTGAAGCTCGATTCGGCGGCGGTGAAGGTTTCCAGGACGTAGTTACAGTGACAATTGGGACCGGGATCGGTGGTGGAATTGTTCTTGGAGGTGTGCTCTTCCGCGGCTCACACGGCGCAGCAGGGGAGATCGGTCACATGGGCGCAGTGGCTGACGGGCTCTTGTGCGGCTGCGGGCGCAAAGGGTGCTGGGAGCAATACGCAAGCGGGAACGCTTTGGTGCGCGATGCACGAGCCATGGCGACAGAACGGCTCTTTGAAGCTCAAGTTCTCCTTTCACTGGGTGATGGCAGCCCCGAAGGGGTTCAGGGTGAACACGTTACGGAAGCTGCCACGCTAGGTGACCCGGTTGCAATTGAGGTTTTAGAGCGACTCGGTGTGTGGCTCGGACGTGGGTTAGCGAGTCTGAGTGCGATATTGGATCCGCAAATTTTCGTGATTGGCGGTGGAGCAAGTAAGGCGAGCGAATTTTTCTTACCTAGTGCGCGAGCAACCCTGGCAGATCGAATTATTGGGAAACACTACCGCCCAATTCCGGAAATTCACGCTGCCCAACTTGGTAATGAAGCGGGAATCGTAGGAGCTGCCGACCTGGCCAGGCTAAGGTTTTCGCCATCTAGTTAGACGACGGCCCCGTCACCGTAATCCTCGCCGGGTGGAATATGTCTGTCTCGTTTTGACATGAGGAACGCGAAACCACCAATGGTGGCAATGAGTCCTACGGTTGAAATGGCGCCACCAAGTCCCAGCGCGAAGCTCAAAAGCAAGATCACGGGTCCTCCTAGTACTCCAGCCCAAGCAAAACGTGCGATTGCATCACTGGGGGCTGTGAGTTGAGGTGGTTCAGGAGGAACATAACCTTCATCAAAATATTCATCAATGTAATCGCGTTCGGGAATTAGTTCTTGTGGAGTGGGATCACTGCGAAAATGTGGTCCAAGATCAATTTGACCACTGAGATCAGCAACGATTGCATCCCATGCATCATTGTTTTTCTCGGGATCTTGTGGGTCTTCTGGGTTAGGTGGAGTGATTGTCATGAGGCTAATTCCTTTTACCCGTTTATGAGGCGCTTGATGAACTCAGCGCTCGCGGTCTCAATAAGTTCCGCGTCGTAATCAAGTGTCGCGACATGGAATGAATTTTCCAAGGTAACTTCCGCTTTATCCGTGCTAGAAACATGATCGAGGATCCATTGCGAGTTGGAAGCCTCAACAACGTGGTCTTGCAGGCTGCGAAAAAGCAATACGGGTTGGCTGACCTTGCCGATATCGCTTTTGACTAACTTCCACAATTGGGCAAGTGAGGAGGCTGCCTTGAGTGGAAGTTTTTCGTATGCGACCTCGTCCTGTCCGGGTTTGGCAATATCGTTTGATATTCCGGGGAAGGATTTGAGAAACCTTGAGACGATGGGGAGCAAATGACGATCTGCTCGTTCTGAGTGCACGGCGGGGTTAACTAAAACTATCCCGGAAATCTCGTTACCGTGTTGCTCCGCGAGCCTGAGGGTAAGGGATCCGCCCATCGAGAGTCCGCAAATAAAAACTTGATCGCACTTAGTTTGTAAATCGCGCAAATTACGTTCGGCTTCGGCGTACCAGTCCTCCCATGTTGTCAGGTTCATGTCCTGCCAGCGTGATCCATGACCGGGAAGGCGTGGTACCCGGATAGACCAACCGTTTTGGGAAAGCGCTTGACCCCAGGGGGCCATGGAGGCTGGTGAGCCGGTGAACCCATGAATGAGTAGAACGCCGATTCGGGCTGATGGGCCGGGTGGGTCGATGCTCCACGGTTGCGCGCCTGCTGCCAGTGGCATTGGGATCTCCTGATTCATTCATTGCGTCATTCCATCATTTCGATATTTCGTCCGTACTTGATAGAGCGTACGCCTATGATCAGGGCGAGGCTGCGGACCGCTAAAATTTGGACATCGGGTGGACCCTTAGGCTTCGGTGATTCTTAAAGACACGAGAGGCGGGTGAGCGGATGCTGTATTGGATCATTAAACACATCCTGCTCGGGCCATGGCTCAAAATCCTTTTTCGACCTTGGGCTGAGGGGCAAGAAAATATCCCGGAATCAGGTGGAGTAATTCTCGCAAGTAATCACTTGAGTTTTTCAGACTCCTTTTACTTGGCGCTCGTTGCCAAGCGTCCCATGGCTTATCTGGCTAAGAGTGATTATTTCACGGGTAAAGGAATCAAGGGCTATCTCACAAAGTTGTTTATGAGCGGGGTGGGGCAGCTTCCCGTTGATCGCTCTGGGGGCAGGGCCTCGGAGGCCGCAATTCACACGGCGCTACGGGTATTGGATGCAGGAGATATTTTAGGAATTTACCCAGAAGGAACACGTTCACCCAACGGAATTCTGTATCGGGGCAAGACTGGACTAGCCCGGATGGCGCTAGAGGCCCATGTCCCTATCATTCCCGTCGCGATGATCAATACCTATGAGATTCAACCTCCCGGAAAACTACGACCTCGGCTTAAGCGAGTGGGAATTCGTGTGGGCAAACCGTTGGATTTTTCCCGCTATGAAGGCCTCGAAGATGATCGTTTTGTTTTACGTTCGGTGACGGATGAAGTCATGTATGAACTCATGACACTCTCTGGCCAGGAATATGTTGACATGTACGCGACTCGCGCAAAGGAACTCATTTCTCAGGGTGAGTTAGCCGATGCCGCAAGTTCGCTGCGCTAGTTATTTAGCCCAGTTGAGGGAGCGTGAAATGGCATCGCGCCATTGAACATGAAGACCTTCTCGATCATCTTTTGGCAAAAACTCCCCAGAAATTCGCGCTAGGTGAAAAATTTCTTGGGTATCTCTCCAAAAGCCAACTCCAAGTCCGGCAAGGAATGCGGCACCCAATCCAGTTATTTCGACTTGCTCAGATCTTTTGATCAATAGCCGTGTGATGTCGGCCTGAAGTTGACACAGCAGGTCATTAGAGGATGCGCCACCATCAATCGCGAGGTAGGGGAGTGCCTCCCCGGTCTCCTGTGTCATTAAGTCGACGACATCGCGCACTTCAAGGGCGATCCCTTCAAGGGTTGCTCGGGCAATGTGGGCTGCGGTTGTTCCTCGGTTGAGCCCGACGATGAGACCGCGGGCATGGGGATCCCAATCCGGTGCCCCTAAGCCGGTAAGTGCAGGAACAAAAATAACTCCCCCGGAATCGGAAACCGTATTGGCTAGTCCTTCAATGTCTGAGGATTTTTCGATTATTCCCAGTCCATCACGTAACCATTGAACGGCGGCACCGGTGACAAAAATAGATCCTTCAAGTGCAAAATCGCGCCGAGTGACATCGGACTGCGCAGGGTGGGCGAGAGCGACCGTGGTGAGTAGTCCGTGGGGTGAGTGAATAATTTTTTCCCCGGTGTGAAGCAACAGGAAGGATCCCGTTCCATAGGAACATTTGGCATCGCCTGCAGTGAATCCGGCATGACCGACGAGTGCGGCTTGTTGGTCACCCGCAATCCCGCTGATCGGTGCGTC
>JAFMCP010000040.1 GCA_017857705.1 Candidatus Nanopelagicales bacterium | reverse complement strand
CGCACCATGACAGTCTCGATCAGGTGATCATCGATATCAATATTGGTTCTCCCCATGCGGATAACAATACACCAATTAGGTGTATGAAGTCAGAATCATGCCTGCTGACTACCCGGAACCTTTGGACGCAAAGCCGCGGAGATTCATCACAACCCTGAGTTAGACGGCCATCTTTGCGATTACCTCAGCGATGGGTGGGTTGGTCAACGTGGTTCCATCGGCAAATTTAAGAGTGGGAACCACCTCGTTGCCGCCGTTAACGGATGCAACAAAGGCAGCTGATTCAGAGTCGACCTCAATGTCCACTTCGGTGTATTCGATCCCGGCCCGCATCATTTGGGCCTTGAGTCGCTGGCAATAGCCACACCACACCGTGCTGTACATGATTACTGAAGTTGAGTCGCTCACCCTCTAAGCCTATGGGTGCTTCGGAGTTGGTGCGAGAGGGTCAGATCCCCATGACAAGATCAGCCGGTGGAGTCAGAGCAGCGCGCACAGGGCATCTTGGCGGGACTGGATGCTGAACAATGCGAAGTTGCTCTAGCGGTGAGTGGCCCGGTTCGAGTTCTGGCAGGTGCGGGTACAGGGAAAACCAGAGCAATCACCCACCGAATCGCTTATTCGGTTGCTACCGGAGCAAGTGAGGCTGAGCGCACACTCGCACTGACATTCACCAATCGCGCGGCTGGAGAAATGCGTCACAGACTTAGGGGTTTGGGCGTGCAAGGTGCACAGGTACGCACATTCCATGCCGCAGCACTGCGTCAACTTCGATTCTTCTGGCCGCAACTCTCGAGGACCGCATTCCCTGAACTCATGTCCAGTAAAGCCCCAATAGTTGCCCGCGCGTTAGCCCACTGCAAAGTAGACAGTGACACGGCCTTGGTGCGAGATGTCAGTGGCGATCTTGAATGGTGCAAGTCCAACTTGATGGATTCAGCGCTGATCCACAAAGCCAAACGTGATTTCGCGATCGACGTTGGAACCCTGGCCAAGGTCATGGATTCATATGAGACCCTCAAAAAAGACCGTAACCTGTTGGATTTCGACGACATTTTGATGTTGATGTCTGCCGCGATCCGAACCCGGCCAGAAATTGAGACTGCCGTGCATTCGGCATACAGGTGGTTCACGGTTGACGAATTCCAAGACGTAAACCCATTACAAAAAAGCGTGTTGGATCTCTGGGTTGGCGAACGTGATGACCTGTGCGTGGTGGGGGACCCAAGTCAAACGATTTATTCCTTCACGGGTGCCAGTTCCAGATACTTGTTGGACTTTGTCACTAGTTACCCCAGCGCAACCCAAATTGAATTGGTTCGCTGTTATCGCTGTTCACCGGAAATTGTGAAGATGGCCAATGCAGTGATCAGCGGTGACACACGTTCTAAGGCATTGACCTTGCGTTCCCAGCAAGACTCAGGCTTAACCCCCAAGATTTCTGCTTATGCCGACGACAGTGACGAAGCCGAAAATGTGGCCGAGGCAATTAAGAAACTCATGGATGCAGGAACCGCTGCATCAGAAATCGCTATTCTTTTTCGAATCAACGCACAGTCCGCTGAATGTGAAACGGCACTCACCAATGTGAATATCCCACTCGTGTTGCGCGGCACCGAACGTTTTTTTGAACGACCCGAGGTTAAATCAGCATTGACATTACTGCGCGGGGATGCAAAAAATACCGGGCTTGCTCCAACCAATCTTGCTGAACACGTCCGTGATGTCCTTTCAGGAACCGGGTGGAGTCCGCAAGCCCCCCGAGGTGCTGGGGCTGTCCGCGAAAAGTGGGAGTCGCTACTGGCCCTGATGACCATGGCCGAGGAAGCGGATCCAAGTACCTCACTGAGTGACTTCATCGCAGACCTTGATGCCCGTGCATCCGTTGAACACCCACCCACCGCTGATGCCGTGACCCTTGCCTCGATTCACTCCGCGAAAGGTCTGGAGTGGCCGGTGGTATTTCTTGTGGGCTGCAGTGAAGGTTTACTGCCTCTGTCCTATGCCGATTCAGAGGATGGCGTTGACGAAGAAAGACGACTTGCCTATGTAGGAATTACGCGTGCGGCTCGAATACTGGAAGTGAGTTGGGGGAAGGCGCGAACTCCTGGCGGCAAATCAACCAGATCATTGAGTAGGTTCTTTGTGAATGAGCCGCAGTCCGTGGCAGGTTCTGACAGTGTTGACAGTGTTGACAATGTTGACAGTGGGCTGGTTGTCGGGGGCTCGGTAGTGCGGGGCGGCTCCCAAGTGAGGCACAACCGAAAAAGAACAGGCCCTAAACCCTGTCGAGTGTGTGGCAAGGGACTCGTAACGCCTTCTGAGCGGACAATTGGTCGCTGCCAGAAATGTCCGGGGGAACCCAACGAAATGATTTTTGAGAGTCTGCGATCGTGGCGCAAGGAGAGATCGTTAGAAAAAAATGTTCCTGCCTACATTATTTTTACTGACGCAACACTGACCGCCATGGCCGAGCTAATGCCACGTGATTTTGATGAACTCTCCGCAATCCCTGGAGTTGGCCCAGCAAAACTAACGGAGTTCGGTGAGCAACTACTGGAAATTATTCACGTTCAGCAGTGACCGTCTCGACCGCAAAACCTGGGACCCAAGCGTTGAGTTCTGCGAGCACGGGAACATTGGCGTCTAGCTGACACAACACCGCGATACTTCCCAGCCACACCCGATGAATGAGTGCATAAGAGGGTGGCAAATTGATTTTGAGTCCAATGGTGAAGTCTGGATTCTTCATGTCATTAAGACGAGTGAATTCGCCTCGAATCCATTCACGATTGAAGTGAAAACTTTCGTGGCGTGTTGGTTCGACAAATGGCTCCAGGTAACTCAAAACCGCATCCGCGTCCACTTCAATCTTGGGTTTTACAAATCCTTCAGCACGCAACCCCTCAAGAACGTCTGCTGCGTTTCCACTTTGGGCAATGCGCAGCAAGGTTCCCATTGCAATGGGTAGCCCGTCGGGCAGTCGCGAAACGGCGCCAAAGTCTAGGACACACAATTTGTCCTCGGCCGTCATGCGGAAGTTGCCGGGGTGAGGGTCAGCATGCAATAGCCCTGCGCGTGAAGGGCCGGTAAGTAGGAAGCGTTCATAAAGCAAACCGGCGCGATCGCGCTGCGCCGGCGTTCCCTCGGCAATGATGTTCGAAAGTGGACGTCCATCAATCCATTCACTCACTAAAACATGCGGTGCCGCTGCGAGTATGTGAGGAATATGAAAATCAGGGTCGCCTTCAAATGCAACAGCAAATGCTCGCTGATTCTGGGACTCGAGGAGGTAGTCAAGTTCTTCAATGGCTCGATCCTTGAGTTCCTCAAGCAGTGGTTTGATGTCAAGACCCGGAATCCAGCCGGCAAAAAGCTTTCCCATACGGATCATTTGATTTAAGTCAGCTACGAGTGCCTTGTCGGCGCCAGGGTACTGAACCTTGACGGCCACAACGCGTCCGTCATGCCAGGTCGCCTTATGGACTTGGCCAATTGAGGCAGCAGCGGCAGGTTGGTCATTGAATTCCAGGAATCTGCTGCGCCAGTCTTCGCCAAGTTCATCGGACAAAATCTTGTGAATGGCGCTCGTTGGCATGGCTGGCGCTGAGTCCTGCAATTTAGTCAACATTGCGCGATACGGTGCTGCAAATTCTTCGGGGAGGGCCGCTTCAAAAACGCTCATAGCCTGCCCGAGTTTCATGGCGCCACCCTTGAGCTCGCCCAGCACCTTAAACATTTGTTCAGCGGTACGAGCGGACATTTCTGCCGCAATCGCTTCCGCTGGTTTCCCGCCGACTCGTTTACCGAAGCCCAGCGCGGTTCGACCCGCGTAGGTTGCCGGCAGCGAAGCCATCCGGATCCCGCGGGTGAACGCATTTTTAGGTAGTTCTGGCACCCCCCTATTGTGTGGCCAAGGGTGAATTCACGCGCGTTCGGGCTTGGTGGAGGGTGCTTTTTTGCGTTGAATTTATCCGGTGAAGCCTGATGCGTGCAGCAGGCATCCACAGAGTGGGTGTGGTTGCGCGGGCTGGGCTCGAAAATGCAGCCACGGAAGGCTCGCTACCCACGAAGTATTGGTTATCGCCATTCCGTCCATCCAATGTCGAAGCAGCAGCAGTGTGTAAGCGGCCGTTTGGTAGGTGAGGATCGAGTCGCTTTGCCCGGAGTTTGCGTGGTGGCGCCATTGCAAATCAACTCCCATCCAGTCCGGTGAGGAATCGCGGCGATGCAGGTGAGCGCAACGAAAGCATGAACTTTCGCCAGGAATTACGAGAGGACCAATCTGCGCGCTGTCCAGTCGGGTTCCCACGTGCAGGTGGGGGAGCGAACACAGGTGCGAATTAGCATGCTCAAAAACGTAAGGATGCGCACTACTCACAAAAATGACAACGGATGCGCAGGATCTTTGATCGGTGAATTGAAATCCTGAGTCAATCCCTAATTGATAGATCGACTCGGCCAGTTGACCTTCACCCACTAACTGGATTTGAGTTGTATTGCGAATATCAATTATTTCGGCTGCATCTTTAATTGAGAATTGATCCTTGTAATTAATAAGGCTCTTCTGGACACAAGCAATATCAGTGTGTGTGCGAGCTCTGTTCTTTGCATTGAGCCAGCGTGCAGTCCGTGGTGTGGCGCGAGAGTCAATGAGCGCTCCTGATTCAAACCCGTCAATCAACAAAGTGGTGACGACCTGTTGGGGAAGTCCTAGATGCTCTGCTCCCGCGACACTGGCTTGCCGGGCGCTAAGTGAGCCGTCGAGAGACAAGAACCATTCAACGCTGTTCGAAGTTGGGGTGAAGGACAATGTGTGGTCACCGAATTCAACAGAACCATCTGCTCGACTGATCACGGGAACGCGATAGTTGTATTGGGGATAAGCGCGTTGAAAAAATGTCTCATTCATAAGGGAATTGTGAAACTGGCCACCTGTGGATAGCGAGGTGCAATCCACAGGCGATCTCGATATAAGTGGATACTCTGGGTATTAGCCGATACTTATTTGGATGAGTTCAGCGACAACGCGCGCGGTAGTAACAAGTTCAGAAACCTGAACATATTCATTCGGTGCGTGGGCGACACCCGCATTCCCTGGCCCGTATTGCACCGTCGGTATACCGGCCAACCCGGTGAGTAGACGCAGATCTGACCCGTAGGGAGCGCCATATTCCTCAAGGGGTGTTTCGGTGATCTGTGCGTGCGCGAGCGCTAGATCTTTGATAATTCTTGAGTCGGGCTCCGTTTGCCCAGAAGCGAATTGGCCGCCCCACCACTGAACTTCCACGGGATGTTGGGCAAGCCAAGGATCCCGTGAGCACGCTTGTGAAATGCATTCTTCAAATCTTTGTTGTGCAAGCGCAGTGTCTTCACCCAGTGCCACTCCGAATCGACCCTCTGCAATTAGGAGATCAGGGACAGTTGAGGCCCAGTCACCGCTGTGAACGGTTCCGATTGAAATGGGGTAGGCGATCGGCCAACGCTGCATGCGTGGATCCACATCAATATTTCGTGTCATCTCAAAATCGGTCAGAGCCTGATAAATCGGGTAAAACTTTTCAATTGCGCTAACGCCCTCAGATCGACGTGATGCGTGAATTGCAGCGCCATGTACGAGCAGGCGAAATGTGAGCGCTCCACCGTTAGCGCTAATTGCAGCGAGGGAAGTTGGCTCATTAATAATCGCGCCCATAATTGCGTGATCTTCTAAGTTGTAGAAGCGTGGCAGTCCTTCAGTGATCAGTGAGTATGTGCCAAGGCCGCCATCTTCTTCACCGATCACAGGTGCGAAAAGCAGATCACCCTGTGGTGTGAATCCACTCGCACGCAGGTACTTCACTGCAGCCAAGGCCGAAATCAAGCCGCCTTTCATGTCACAAGCCCCGCGAGCCATGATCACGTTTTCGCCGTTTACGGTGGTTTGCTTCGGGGTAAATGGGTCATCGCTCCAAGCATTGAGGTCACCGGGTGGGACCACGTCGGTGTGACCGTTGATCAGTAGCGCTGGCTTGCTTCCTGCACCGCGCCAAATTCCCAATACGCCCAGCCCCCGTTCGCGCTCAACTTCTTGACCGGGAAAGTCAGGGCTGGAGGTGATCGCCGCTAGGTCCATGTCCCAGGTGCTCACTTCCAAGCCCGCGTCGCGCATGAGCGTGACCATGAATTCCTGAGCTTGTTGTTCGGCTGGGCTGCCACCCATTGAGGCAATGGAAAGTAGTGGGGCTAAGTCCTCGATGATCGCTGGAGCTTGCAGGAGATCTTGGTTGGTCTGGGGCATGGGAGAAGTGTGGCGTGGCATCAGCCAAGGGGGAGAACAAGGGCCATAATTCAATAAATGTCCGTTTTGTCCGGTAAATTACGAGTTTTTTTGCCGCCACGCCGAAATCTGCCTGTGGGTAGTACCTGAGGGCGGGCATTTCTGCCCTATGGTGGAGCCGGCCCGAATTAATAGGCCACGAGGGTGGCGCCCGCCACCACCGCTACGGCGGAGAATGTTTAACAGGAGGACCCCATGGCGGAGGAAAGCTACACCGGCGAGGCATATTGCGTTAAGTGCAAGGCCAAGCGTGAATTCACCGGACACGTGGAAGAAACCAATGGTCGTCGTTTCGCAAAGGGCATTTGCCCAACGTGCGGCACCAAAGTAACGCGTATTTTGGGCAAAGCTTAAATCTTAAATACTGCGTTTTATCTCAGTAAATCTTTACATTCTTAAAACTTTAGAGGGGCGGCCCATCAGGGCCGTCCCTTTGAGTTTGCCCATTTATGACCCTCGGGGGCAAAAAAGATTTCGCACAGGGTGAACTAGGCGCAGGGCAACCGAGGGGGCCAAAGCATCGGGACTGCATTACCGTAAAGGCATGTCACAATTTCCGTTTGGCTTTGGTGCGGCAGATAGTAATGAACCTGGTGGATTTGATATGAACAATCTGGGGGCCATGTTCACCCAGTTTGGGCAAATGCTGCAGCAGTCGCAAAATGAAGGACCGTTGCCGTGGTCGACCGTGATGCAGGTTGCGCGCGCGGGACTCGGATCTGATCCAAGTGTGTCCGAAGCCTCAGTTCGTGCCGTTGAAAGTGCAATGGAGCTTGCAGACCTCTGGCTCAATGAAAGTGTGAGTTTCCCAGCAAGCACCGCGCCCGTCAAAGCGTGGTCACGCAGCGAGTGGATCGTTGAAACCGCCCCGGTTTGGCAAACAATTATTTTGCCCATCGCAACCACAATGTCGCAGCGAATGGAAACCATGTTGCCGGGACTCACGGGCACGGAGGATGCGAGTTCGATTGAGGACCAGTTGCCTGAGCAACTCAAAGGCATGTTGCCCGACGGTGTGACACCGGAAATGATGGCAATGCTTAAGCCAATGCTGGGCATGGTCACCCAACTGGGCGCGACCGCATTCGCTTATCAACTTGGGCAGGCCCTGTCAGCCCTGGCCAAGGAAGTGGTTTCCTCAACCGATGTCGGAATTCCTTTAGCCCCTGTCGGTACACGTGCGCTGATTCCCCTGAATATTTCCGAATTCGCTCAAGGTCTCGGTATTGACGAGCGAGATCTTTTCCTTTTCTTCGCATTGCGTGAGAGTGCTCATCAACGACTTTTTGACCATGCACCATGGCTTCGCCCACGTTTGATGTCTGCCGTTGAAGAGTATGCCCGCTACATGGATGTTGATATTGCTTCCCTAGGAGAAAAATTCGGCGGATTTGATCTCTCCAACCCTGAAGCACTTCAAGAAATAATGGCGTCGGGCGTGATGGAGCCCGAGGACACTGCCGAACAGCGCGCCGCGATTCTGCGATTAGAAACTCTGCTCGCCCTCATTGAAGGCTGGGTCGACGAAGTCGTGTCACAGGCCGCAGGCGATCGCCTCGCAAGTCTTGGTCAACTGCGCGAGACCATGGGCCGACGCCGGGCTACCGGTGGACCAGCCGAAACAACTTTCAGCACGCTGGTCGGTATGAAGCTGCGGCCGACACTTTTCCGGGAGGCGAATACTGTTTTTGCTGCAGTGAGGGCGAAGGCGGGTATCGAGGCACGTGATGCGTTATGGAATCACCCGGACTTGTTGCCCAATGCAGAAAGCCTGTCTGATCCACTTGGTTTTGCCGAAATTGTCACCGGCGGATCCGCATTTGACGACATCTCCATGAGCGACTTCGAAAAGGATGAGGAACAAGGGTAAATGCACGAACCCTCCCGGGTGGAGCAATTCACGCAGGAACTCGATCAGTGGAATTTCTCCGGCGGAGTGCATCAGGTTGACCAACTTGACCAGCTCAAATTGCATCGTGAGTACAGCGATCTGATTACTGCAGACCACAATGCGTTAGCCCGCGAGCGCTTCCAAGGACACTTCACGTCAAGTGCGTTGCTGGTTGACCCGATGCGCGCGCAAGTGATGTTGGTTATGCATCCGCGGGTCAAGCGCTGGCTGCAAATGGGTGGGCATATTGAATCCACCGATCGCAGTTTTCGCGAAGCGGCATTGCGCGAATGTCAGGAAGAAAGTGGTTTTGCGCAGATCGATGTTGGGGAGTTTCCTTTGCGATTGGATCGCCATGAGGTTGTGTGTAAGTCGCCAAGCGGTGAAGTGATCCCCAGTGTTCATTGGGATGTGCAGTTTCTTGCTCTCATCGATTCAGAGCAGGTTCGCAAGATCACCGAAGACGCTGAAACTAGATGGTGGGGTCTTGACGAGTCAATTCCTGGGCTTGATCACAGCGTTGAATGTCTCATAGGGGCGGCGCGAGCATTTCTTGAGTAATAAACAGGTTATCCACAGCCGATAAGTTGAGGAATTCATCACACCCAATATTGTCAGC
Organism: Candidatus Nanopelagicales bacterium; assembly: GCA_017857705.1. Lineage (GTDB taxonomy): Bacteria > Actinomycetota > Actinomycetes > S36-B12 > S36-B12 > UBA4592. The sequence goes on along the minus strand of JAFMCP010000040.1, from coordinate 5,159 downwards.
ACAGGGGTAATTTCCATGTAAGACTGTATTCGCACAAAATAGGTGATCGTGAAAATCATGTATGGGAAAGGGAGCTGAAATAACGTGGGCACGTTGATGTGGTGGTTAATTCCACTAATGGCAGTGATCCTAGGAGTAGGAATAACGGCTCTGGTCACCTATTTGCGCAGGCCACCAGAGGACCACGACCTCGGTCAGTTCGCCTCGATGCAAAGAGCCATGAACAAATCCCACGGGTCCAGTTAACCGATCTGTGAATACAGCCCAACCAGCCAGCCCGCAATCCCAGTTACCATTGGTTCGTGAGTAATACAGAGAATTCAAATCCAGAGAATTCCAATTCAGAGAAATCATCGAGCAGACTCGGTGCCAGCACTTTTGCCTTGCTCGTGAGCGCGACGCTCACCCTCGGGATCGTTGCACTCGCATTCTTCCTACCCGTGCCATTCGTCAAACTCGCCCCAGGTCCAACATTCAATGTGATCGGTGACGTTGACGGCGATCCGGTGATTCAAATAACGGGAGCACAGACATTTCCCACAACCGGTGAATTAGATATGACCACGGTCAGAGAATCTGGCGGGCCCCGAGGCGGGCTCACGTTTGTTGACGCTATTGGCTCGTGGTTCAACGCATCCGATGCTGTGGTTCCGCGAGAGTTGATTTACCCCGATGACATTAGCGGTGAAGCGGTAAAGGCAAGGAATGCGGCAGCTTTCAGTACATCGGAATCAAACTCAGTGGCAGCAGCACTCAATTACTTAGATTTACCTGTCGAAACCAAAATTGTTGCGACGGCGGTAATCGTCGGTGCCCCAGCAGATGAAGTCTTCGAGCCAAGAGATGAAATCAGCTCAATTGATGGTGTCCCTGTCACCACACCTTCTGACGTTGTTGAAACCGTCCAAGGCGCACCGGTAGGGACGGAGTTCTCATTTGAGATTCGTCGATCAGCAAAGAATCAAACTGTCACCGTGACTTCGGGTGAGAACCCAGACGTTGCTGGCAAGCCCTATCTCGGTATTTCAGTGGGCGAGTTGTATTCGGCTGAGTTCGATATCAACTTCACCCTCAGTGACGTTGGTGGACCCAGCGCAGGCTTGATGTTTGCCGCAGGGATCGTGGACAAACTCACCAACGAAGATTTAACAGCTGGCAAGCATGTTGCTGGGACGGGCACCATTACCCCCGAGGGTGTGGTTGGTCCCATTGGTGGGATTCGACAGAAGTTGGCTGGGGCCCGTGATGCCGGTGCGGAATTGTTCCTCATGCCGGAGCAGCACTGTGCGGAGGCACAAGGTCACATTCCTGAGGGGTTAACCGTCACCCCGGTGACATCCCTCACCGACGCCATCAAGGAAATGAATCATTGGGTGGCGGGGATACCGGTTACTACATGCCCAGCCACTCCCTAGGGCGGGGATTTCGGGTGTGACGTAGGTTTAGGGGGTGAGTACCACAAATTCCATGAGCCCTGACCTTGAACCCAAACGCCGTGGGGGAGTACTGCTCCCGACCTTGTTGATCCTCGTTGGCATTGTTGTCGCCTTCGTAATCTTCACCGGCTTCTACACCGAACTACTGTGGTTTGATTCAGTGGGCAAATCGCAAGTATTCAGCATCTCTCTGTTCACCCGGGCAATCATGTTTGCGACTTTGTTCGTGATCATGGCGGTGGTTGCCTCGCTTGCACTTTTCATCGCATTTCGCACTAGGCCCTCTTATGTCAGTGCCAGTCCAGAACAGGCAAGTCTTGAGCGCTATCGCGTGGGTATCGAGCCCTACCGCAAATGGATTGCTGGGGCAATTGTGTTTGGGCTCTCATTCTTTGCCGGACTTGCCGGATCAAGTGAATACGGATCATTTTTGCTCTGGCGCAACTCCACTCCATTCGGTCAAGTAGATCCACAATTTGGCCTGGATTACTCCTTCTACACATTTGAATTGCCGTTTTATCGGTTTGCTTTGGGATTCGCGTTCGCGCTCGTAATCCTTTCCCTCCTGATTGTGACAGCGGTGCAATACCTCTATGGCGGTCTCCGGTTACAGCCAAAGGGTGATCGCGCTTCACGGGCGGCTCAGGTACAACTCTCAACGTTACTTGCAGTCCTACTTTTGCTGAAGGCGCTGGCATATTACCTTGATCGATTCGGACTGGTCACTAAAAGTGAAACGCTGGTGAGTGGTTTCACTGGCTTGAAGTACGCCGATGTGAACGCTGTACTCCCTGCCCTCAATATTTTGGTGTTTGTTGCTATTTTGGTTGCGGCACTGTTCATCTTTAATATCTTCCGCAGACAGTGGGTCATCCCATCAATTGGCTTAGGACTATTGATTCTGACTTCCGTGGTTATTGGTGGTCTTTACCCAATGATTGTTCAGCAATTTCAAGTTCGTCCCAGTGAGCTAGTCCGTGAAGCGCCCTACATCCAGCTCAATATTGACGCAACGCGTGATGCCTATGGAATCGCAGACTCAGACGTGGTGGATTACGCGGGTACAGTCTCGCCTCCAACTGTTCAAACTCTTGAGGCGAGCGCAGGAACGCTCAGCAATATTCGACTACTTGATCCGGCGATTGTTTCACCGACTTACAACCAACTGCAACAAATTCGAGGTTACTACTCATTCAACACAAATCTTGACGTTGATCGCTATGACCTTCCCCAAGGTCGTCGCGGAGCTGTTGTTGCAGTACGTGAAATTAATCTTGCGGGTATCCCAGACGGACAGCGCAACTGGACCAATGACCGCGCTGTGTTCACGCACGGTTACGGATTCGTCAGTGCATTTGACAACACGGCCCTCAGTGATGGAACACCCGACTTTTTTGCATCCGATATTCCACCGGTTGGCGAACTGAAAGTCACCCAGCCGCGCGTGTACTTCGGTGAACTTAGCCCGCAGTACTCAATTGTTGGCGCACCAGAAGGAACCCCTTCGGTTGAGTTGGATTATCCCGATGACCAAAGTCCAACGGGTCAGGCAACGAATACTTATGACGGTGACGGCGGGGTGCCCATGGGTTCCCTTTTCGGGAAGATGCTGTTCGCTACAAAATTCCAAGACTCAAATATTTTGCTTTCCGACCTCGTCAATGAAGACTCCCAGATCATGTGGGATCGCACACCGTTGACTCGTGTGGAAAAAGTTGCACCATGGTTGACCTTGGATCAAGATCCGTACCCCGTTGTCGCAGATGGCCGCATTCAGTGGATTGTTGACGGTTACACGATGTCCAATGAATACCCGTATTCCTCGCGGGTATCCCTCGCGGATGCAACAAGCGATTCAATTAGTAACAGAGTGATCCAATCTGGATTACTCCCTCGTGACCAAATCAACTACATGCGCAACTCAGTGAAAGCAGTTGTTGACGCCTACGAAGGTTCAGTCAAGTTATACGCATGGGACGAGTCAGATCCAGTGCTACAAACCTGGATGAAAGCTTTCCCTGATGTGGTTGAACCCCGCAGCGATATGTCCGAGGACATTCTCGCCCACGTTCGCTACCCACAAGATATTTTCAAAGTTCAACGCAACATCATGTCGCGTTACCACGTGACGGATGCGGTGACGTTCTATAACGGTACCGACGTGTGGATTGTGCCATTTGACCCAACGGTGACACCTGCTCAGGTTTTCCAGCCTCCTTACTACTTGACCTTGCAAATGCCAGGACAAAGTGACACAGCGTTCTCATTGACGACCACATTTGCCCCGCAACGACGGCAGACGTTGGCGGCATTTATGGCGGTGAACTCTGCTCCGGGGGAGAACTATGGAGATATTCAAGTTCTGCAGTTACCTAGCAACACGACAATCCCCGGTCCGCAACAGGTTCAAAACAACTTTGAGTCTGACCCCGACGTGAGTTCGCAACTTTCGCTTTTGCGTCGTGGAGGGTCTGAAGTTGAACTCGGTAATCTACTGTCGCTACCTTTCAACGGTGGACTGCTTTACGTTGAACCGGTCTATATTCGTGCAGCCGCTGACGGCTACCCGTTGTTGCGCAAGGTCCTCGCGGGTTACGGCGCCAACGTCGCGCTGGAAGACAACTTGGCTAAAGCTCTCGCAAAGGTTTTGGGAACAAGTCCTGATGCAATTCCTGAGACCATTCCTAATATTGATCTTGGCGGAGAAACAACCGGCGAGGATGGGACCGATCCTGGGGGAATAACTCCTCCTGCACCAACTGATCCCATCGAGCAATTAGCCGCAGCGGTTGAAGATGCTCAGGCGGCATTTGCCGAGGGTCGAATTGCACTCGCCGAAGGTGATTTCGCTGCCTACGGTGAAGCGCAGGATCGACTTCAAGCAGCTATCAGGCGAATCGCGTTGGCCGAAGCAATCCTGAACCCGCAGCCCACCGAAACGGTTCCGCCGGTTGACCCAGAGGTAGAACCAGAAGCAACAACACCCGACGGCACCAACGCATAGGTGATTAACGAATGAGCCTGACTGATCATTGGAATGACCGGTATGAAAACAATCCGGAATCCAAACTCAGTTGGTATCAAGAGAGTTCACCCGAAGTTGATTTCATCGAAAACAATGTCGGCAAAGCAACTCCAATTATTGACATTGGTGGTGGGCTCTCGCCATTCGTCCACGAATTGATCGACCTTGAATTCACCGACCTGACCGTTTTGGATATCAGTGAATTTGCTCTGAGTGAGGGAGTGCGGAGGGCAGAGGGTCGAAAGGTCGAGTGGATTGCATCTGACATTCGAGAGTGGATTCCGGAGCGGATGTATGGCCTCTGGCATGACCGCGCAGTTTTTCATTTTTTGGCCGAAAGAGAAGATCAAAAAAGGTATTTCTCGATGGCCGCCGAAGCGTTGGTTCCGGGTGGGTATCTGATTCTTGGGACATTCTCTGAAAATGGGCCCGAATCATGCTCAGGGTTACCCGTTGCCCGTCACAGCATCACGGACCTCACCGCAGCCCTTGCAGCTGATTTCACCGTGGTCGATACCTCGATCCAAGAGCACATCACTCCTAGCGGTGGCGCCCAAGAGTTCGCGTGGGTCTATGCGGTCCGTAACTAGCCTTACCCGCGAGGTCGAGCACATTTGTTCCCCCGTATAGTTAGCAACGCATAAAACAGCGCGGGGTGGAGCAGCTCGGTAGCTCGCTGGGCTCATAACCCAGAGGTC
>JAFMCP010000159.1 GCA_017857705.1 Candidatus Nanopelagicales bacterium | reverse complement strand
TGTTGACCAGCGCAGTGGTGTCTCGGCGCGGTTCTCAATCGCTTGTGTTGAGGAACTATCTGGCGCAGCACTACGCCGGGCCGCAATCAATGGTGACGGTGAGCCGGTTGTGAGAATCGGTGACTTGGAAGACGTTGTGTCATCTCTTCGGGGCAAGGTCGAGTTCGAGGTTTCCCAAGAAGGCTCCGAGGTTGAGATCCTCACATTGCTGGCCCGCCAAGCAACGGCGGCTTCGTGGCGTGCGTTGTTGGGTGGGCAGAGCACTCGGGTGTTTTTAACCAACCTGGTTGATTGGTTTGATGCTGGAAACACATTGGCAACCTCGGATCTGATGAGTAGCGCGTCCATCTTGGAAGCTATTGGCCCCATGGAGGGTCTTGGTCCGCTGCTGACCGCAACCGAAGCACAGATGGCAGAGTCGGCCGGGCTGGTTGCCTCGTGCATTGAGTTCGCAGCTGAAGGGTTGTGGCTTACCCGTCGTATTGATAAAGACCAGCAAGACGGAACAAGTACCTACGGCAGTTCCGTCACCGAGGTTCCAGAGCATTGAGTAGGCGCAAGCCATCTATTTATGGGCCCTTTTCAGGGGGTCCTGATCCGCTTGCCCCCCTCGTTGACACGGGTAAAGGTGTTGACGAATTAGGCGAACGAATCCTCGCTGGCCAATCGGTGCAAGAAGCGTTGCGTGACCTGATGCGCACAGGGAGTAAAGGTCGTCAGGGTTTAGAACAGATGTACCGCCAGATTCGAGATCGCTACAACAAGGTGCGTGAGTCAGCGTCCATGAACGGTTTGCTCGATGACCTGAACGAGATGTTGTCTGAAGCCCTGGATGTTGAGCGCGGTGCACTATTTCCTGACCCAAGTGATGACGCCCGCTTTGCTGAAGCCGTTTTAGATGCACTGCCCGGTGACATCCCGCGGGCAATGGCCGAGCTTGAAAATTACCAGTGGCGCTCACCCGTTGCCCAGCAAATATTTGCCGACATGAAAGAGCGCTTGCAGCGTGACGTCATTGATCAACAATTCGCCGGCATGAGTGAGTCACTAAAAAACATGTCAAGCCCGGAGAACCAGGCGGCCATGGGGCAAATGATGCAAGACCTCAACCAATTGCTGAGCAAACACCGTGAAGGGTCCGCTACCGAGGACGACTACAAAGAGTTCATCGAAAAACATAAAGACTTTTTCCCCGATGCCCCGGAAACACTTGACGAATTTATTGATGACCTTGCGCGAAAATCTGCTGCAATGGATCGGATGCTTGCATCCATGTCACCAGAACAAAGGGCCGAGCTCGCCGAGGCTATGCAGCAGGCAATGGCAGACATGGGCGTGCAGGACCAAATGGCCGAGTTGCAAGATCACCTCAAAGCCCTGCGACCAGAGTTCTCCCGTCGCAAGGGGACACCGTTAAACGGTGATGGATCACAGGGTTTACCGCAGGCAACCCAAGCATTGGCCGAGATGGGGGACATGGAATCCCTTGTTGGTCAAATAGGTGATGCAGATTCAATGGGGGATCCAACCGAAATTGATTTGGATCTTTTAGAACGCACCATGGGTCAAGCGGCGCGTGCCGAGGTGGAAGCAATGATCCAACTCCAAAAAGAATTACAAGAGCAAGGATTCTTGGTTTCCGAAGGGGACTCGTTGCGACTATCCGCCAAAGCGGTTCGGCGTATTGGGGAATCCGCATTGCGTGAAGTCTTCAAACATTTAGACAGTGCCGCCCGCGGCGGGCACGAGATGCACAAGACCGGAAAATCTGGTGAAGCAACGGGGACCCACCGTCAGTGGAGTTTCGGTGACGACGGGGTAATTGACATTGTGCGCACCGCCCAAAATGCTTCGTTCAGGCGCCTTGCAACGGGGGATCGTGTCAAGTTGCACCCGGAAGATTTTGAAGTTGCCGAAACGGAAAACATGACCAAGGCAGCCGTTGTGTTGTTGGTTGACCAGTCTTACTCAATGTTAATCAATGACACGTGGGGAGCGGCGAAAACAATGGCGCTTGCCCTTCACTCGCTCTCTTCAACGAAATACCCATTAGATGCATTGCAGGTAATTGGTTTTTCAAACCTTGCTCGCGTTGTTAACCCAATGGATATTCCCGACCTGCAAGCAAGTGAGACTCCGGGAACTAATCTGCAGCATGCACTGATGCTTGCCGGTCGATTCCTAGACAAGCACCCAGGATCCCAACGCATTGTGATGGTGGTAACTGATGGCGAGCCAACAGCGCACTTGGTTGCGCAAGGCGATTGGTGGTTCAACTGGCCGCCCGATCCCGAGACAATTCAGTTGACGGTTCAGGCAGTTGATGAAATGACCCGCAGAAAAGTTGCTATCACCTGGTTTCGGTTGGGTGAAGACCCGCAGCTCGCCCGCTTCTTAGACACCATGGCGCGGCGCAACGGGGGCAAGGTCTTGGCAACCGATCCAGATCGCTTGGGTGATTACGTTGTGAGTGACTACGTGAATACCCGCAAGTCGGGTTAAGTTAACGAATTCTGTACAGCAATGAAGTGGGAGTTATTGCTTGCGGAGAGCCGGCGCGGTGGCGAAGATTTTCTGCAGGCCCGCCAGTTGTTCATCGTTAATCGAATACCAATTCCAG
>JAFMCP010000039.1 GCA_017857705.1 Candidatus Nanopelagicales bacterium | reverse complement strand
CTTTCGAGTACACGGACCTGAACCGTGCGCGTCTGCCTATTCCGCCACTCGCGCGTGATGCTGGGAAAGGTTACCGCCACGCGTATATATAGCGTGACGGTGGATCCGACCTTTACAGGTAACATCACCTTGTGGGAATTTTGGAACGATTCGAGGATTCACTGGACCGAATGGTCAGTGGGGCATTCGCTCGGGCTTTTAAGGCAGAAGTGCAGCCTGTTGAGATTGCTTCGGCCCTCCAGCGGGAAATGGATGACCGGGCTGCGGTCATTGATCGGGAACGAACCGTGGTCCCCAATATCTTCAGTATCGAACTTTCTACCCATGACTATCGCCGTTTGGCTGTCTTCAAAGACGCCCTGTGCACCGAATTGGGGACTTTGGTCAAGGATTACTCGGGGGAGCAGCGCTACACACTACTTGGTGCTCCCCTAGTTTCATTGGGCGAGGATTCTGAATTAGAGACCGGGATTTTCCGGGTTCGCTCCGAGGCTCGGGCTGAAGTGAGTGCCCAAGGCGGTGGCTCGCCTGCAGTGGTTGGACAACCACGCCTTGAAGCAGGTGGATCGGCCTACCCTTTGGTTCGGGCTATTACCCGGATGGGCCGCGGTACCGACGTTGACATTCGCATTGAAGATCCAGGGGCCTCACGCAATCACTGTGAAATTGTGTTGGGTTCGCCCATTTATTTGCGTGACCTAGATTCCACAAATGGGACATTTCACAATGGGGAGCGAATCACCGAGGCTCCCTTAGTGGACGGTTCGATCGTTCAAATCGGAGCAACCTCACTGGTATTTCGGAGCGGCTGACCCATGTCCGAGCTCGCACTCACGCTGGTACGGCTCGCGTTCCTAGGCTTGCTGTGGGGTTTTGTCCTTGTGACCGTGTTGGTGCTGCGACGTGACATCCGTCAACCGGCAGATTCAACCAGTTCGAGTAAAGCTGAGAAAAAGTCAAAGGGTCGGCAACCCAAACCACCAAAGCCACCAAAGATTTCCCGCAAACAAAAAATTCGTGGCACGCGACTCGTGGTGATTGACGGTCCACTTGTCGGAACGGTAGTTGCACTCGAAGGTGGACAAATCACTTTGGGGCGTGCACCAGATTCAACGATTATCATTGACGACGACTACGCCTCAAGTCGTCATGCGCGCATCTATGAATCAGAAGGTTCTTGGGTCGTCGAAGATTTAGGTTCAACAAATGGAACTTGGATTGATCGATCTCGCATCACAACGCCAACTGTTCTACCCGTTGGTGCACCACTTCGTATTGGCCGCAGCACATTGCAGATTCAGAATTAGTACGCATGCCTGAATTAAATTTGCGTTACGCCGCCAAGTCAGACGTTGGCTTGGTGCGTCAAGGCAATGAAGATTCCGGTTATGTAGGACCACGTCTACTGTTGGTCGCAGACGGTATGGGTGGGCATGCTGCCGGTGAACTTGCATCAGCATTAGCCGTTGCAACCGTTGCTGATCTTGATGTTCACCCACCCACTGATTCGGATATTTTGACCTACCTGTCAGATTCAATTGACAAAGTCGGTGAAGAAATCAAAGACCTGATCAGCGAAGACCCGGAACTCACCGGGATGGGGACCACGGTTACAGGTTTGTATTGGCTTGGTGGTCGTGTTGCCATTGTGCACGTCGGTGACTCCCGCGCATATTTATTGCGTGATGGTGAACTACAACAACTCACCCACGATCACACATACGTTCAAACCCTTGTTGACTCTGGCCGGATCACTGAAGCCGAAGCAGCTGTACACCCCCGGCGTTCATTACTCATGCGGGCACTTGACGGCATGAACCCGGTTGAACCCGATCTGTCTGTGCGTGAAGCGCGAAAGGGTGATCGTTTCCTTCTGTGTTCTGACGGTCTTTCCGGGGTATTGAGTGACATGGAAATCGCGTACACATTGAGTTCGGGTGAACCCACAGGAGTAGTTACCCAACTTGTTGACCTGGCTTTAGAACGCGGAGCACCGGACAACGTCACGGTCGTTGTCGCTGACGTGATTGAACGAGAGTCCGAGGGTGAATTGCCGTTGACCCCACCGGTGGTAGTTGGTGCGGCCGGAGAACCTCGGGTGCGGCTGCAATTACCCAACACTCGTTTTCCCGATGACGCTCAACCAGACCCGGACAAACCCGATGCCCCTGAGCCATTTGCTTTTGGCACGGAGACTGCGCCACAAGCTCTGATCGATGCTGATCTGGTCGTTCCCGCCGCGGAGCAGGCAGTTTATGACCGGGAGCGTGAAGCACGCGAACAAGAAATTAAGAGTTCTCGGCGGCGAAAGATTCTTGGCTACGTATCCGGTGTTGCTGTAATTGCGGCGATCACTTTTGCTGCACTATTTGGAACCCAGCAATGGTTGGGAAATCAGTGGTACGTGGCTGTTAATGGCAGTGCTGGTACCGGAACGGTTGCAATTTATAAGGGTGTCCAAGGGACCTTGGCTGGGATTTCATTGTCAAGTATTGATTCGCAATCGACCCTTGTTGTTGGATCCCTGCCACTTTTTGATCAAGAATTGGTGAGCAAAGGAATCCCAGCTGCTGATTTTGAAGACGCCCAACGCATTGTCACCGAACTTGAAAGTCGGGCTGCGGAATGTCAGGCGCTTATTCCACCGCAAGGCTGTCCGGGGAGTTTGCAGTGAGTAACCGACGCAACGTTGAGTTAGTTCTTTTAGTTTTCGCCTGGCTGCTAGGGATTTTGGGCACTTTGCAAGTGGGCTGGGCAACAGGTGAAGGAACTCCACCGCGACTGTGGATCACTACAGGTGCCGTTGCGCTAATTGCTCTTGTCATGCATCTAGTTGTTCGTTTTCGAGCTACCTATGCGGATCCGATTATGTTGCCGGTAGGAACACTGCTCACAATTTTGGGTCTGATCATGATTTACCGGCTCGATGTTGCCGATGCCCGTCGCGCACAACTCAATGACGCACCCATTCCTACACCCGATGTGTACTCACAGTTAACGTGGTTCGCAATTGCTGGAATTTTGTTCTGCGGAGTATTGATTCTTTTACGTGATCACCGTCGTCTCCAACGCTATACATTCACTTTCGGCCTACTCGGCCTTTTCCTCATGGTGTTACCCCTTGCACCTGTCATTGGGACCACCGTGAACGGTGCAACCTTGTGGATTCGGATCGGTACTTTCTCATTCCAGCCGGCGGAGATTGCCAAAATTTTGATCACTATCTTTTTCGCCGGCTACTTGGTTAAAACCAGAGACTCCCTCGCACTTGTTCGCACCAAAGTGTTAGGTGTTGGATTGCCGCGGGCAAAAGATTTGGGTCCAATTGTGATTGCTTGGGCGGTCTCGCTGGGTGTTCTCGTTTTCCAACGTGACCTAGGAACTTCATTGCTTTTCTTTGGTCTGTTCGTATCCATGCTCTATATCGCGACCCAACGCAGGTCGTGGTTGTTCATCGGATTCTTCCTATTTCTCGGTGGAGCGTATTTTGCTTACTCCACTTTCGGTCACGTGCAGGCACGGGTAACCGTGTGGTTTGATCCTTGGGCTTATGCGGATACGACCGGTTACCAAATTGTTCAATCAATTTATGGGCTGGCCAATGGTGGGATTTTGGGAGCTGGTTTAGGACAGGGGTTCCCCAATCTTGTTCCATTTGCGAGCACCGACTTTATAGTCTCTGCGCTAGGAGAAGAGTTAGGTGTCACCGGAATTTTCGCGATCTTGTTGCTATATGCAATTTTGATTGAGCGTGGATTGCGAACCGCGATCACTTGCCGCGATGGTTTCGGGCAACTCCTTGCAGCCGGTTTGTCCATAACTTTTGCATTGCAAGTGTTTGTCATCATTGGTGGTGTCACGGGATTAGTGCCTTTGACCGGTTTAACCACGCCTTTTCTCTCCTATGGCGGTTCGAGTCTGATCGCGAACTGGGTGATCTTGGCTCTCTTGCTTCGAATCTCGGATCGCTCGCGTCGCCCTGATCTGTCCAAAGTGTCACCAGATGATGCAATGACACAGGTAGTCCCAAGAGTGAACCAGTCATGAGTCGCCAGATTCGTAGAATGTCGTTTGTCTTTGGTTTGCTTTTTGTTGCGTTGTTAGCAAACGTGACATTGATTCAAGTTATTAATGCCGATGACTACCGGTCACGGGCGGGCAATCAAAGGGTGTTGTTAGCGGAATACGACCGTGAACGAGGACCAATCTTGGTTGCATCTGATCCTGTTGCACGCTCAGTTGAAACCGGGAATACGTTGACCTATTTACGTACCTACAGCAACGGTCCATTATTTGCACCGGTCACCGGGTTTTATTCCCTCGTTTACGGGGCCACGGGGCTGGAACGTACCGAGAACCGAATCTTGAACGGTAAGTCCAATATTTTTGCAGTGGATCGGGTGCAGCAATTAGTGTCCGGGCGGCAGCCTATTGGTGGCGCCGTAACAACCACAATTAATGCAGCTGCACAAAAGGCTGCCTTTTCCGGTCTTAAAGGCAAGCGGGGCGCTGTTGTTGCAATTGAACCTGCAACCGGTCGAATACTTGCGTCGGTGCAAATGCCGTCATTTAACCCTAATCGACTTTCAAGTCATGATCCTGCAGATATTCGCGCCTATTACGACGAGCTTGAAGCCGATCCGGATAAACCATTATTGAACCGTCCTATTGTGTCCCTTAATCCACCCGGTTCAACTTTTAAAGTTGTTGTTGCCGCTGCAGCCTTAGCGTCGGGGCGCTTCACCGCTGACTCAGTTTTGCCGGGGCCTAAGACGTATAAACTTCCGAATTCCTCCAAGGAACTAAGAAATTGGACGGGTAAGGAATGTGGTCCGGACGGGAAAGTCACACTGCGGCAAGCACTCGCTATTTCATGTAACACCGCATTCGCTTGGTTGGGTAATGAGCTCGGGGCGGCTGCCCTTCGTGATCAGTCTGAGGCGTTCGGATTCAATAATGGGTTTGAGATACCTTTGCGCGCGGCTACTTCCTTGTTTCCTCAAGATCCCGATGCACCTCAAACAGCTCTCTCTGCAATTGGTCAGTTTGATGTTCGGGCAACGGCACTTCAGATGGCAATGGTGATGGCGTCAGTTGGTAACAGCGGACGCACCATGAACCCGTATTTGGTTCAGGAAATCCGTGGTCCAGATCTGTCAATTTTGCAGACCACGGATCCAAGTCAATTTGCTGATGCCCTGAAACCAAGTAATTCACTCTCATTGACCGATATGTTGGTAAATGTTGTCGAAAATGGCACAGGCAGTAATGCAAAAATTCCTGGGGTTCGCGTCGCCGGTAAAACGGGGACCGCCCAAACAGGTAATGACGCTCCTTCCGTTGCTTGGTTTGTTTCATTTGCCCCTGCAGCGGCACCGAAGGTGGCCGTCGCGGTTGTAATTGAGGAAAGTGGCTCCACCGAAATCAGTGGAAATGGTTTGGCGGCACCCATTGCCAAAGCCGTAATGGAAGCGGTGTTGGGACGATAACTCAGAATGGCCACGTAGTGTGACATGATCTGAGTCGAGGAATTTATAGCGAGGAGTGCTCGTGAGCGAAGAAGAATCGGGTCGCATGCTCGGTGATCGGTATGAAATCGGTGCCGTGATCGGTCGAGGTGGCATGGCCGAGGTCCATGAGGGCCGCGATTTGCGCTTGGGTCGCCGTGTTGCCATAAAAATTTTACGCCCTGATCTTGCAAAGGACCCCACTTTTCAGGCCCGATTCCGCCGTGAAGCCCAGAGTGCTGCTTCACTGAATCACCCAAATATTGTCGCTGTTTATGACACCGGTCAGGACACCTTGTCACCTGAGGGAGATAACGGTGAGCCAGCCGTTGTTGTTCCCTACATTGTTATGGAATTCGTTGACGGAATGACCTTGCGGCAAATAGTTGCTAGTGGTCGCCGACTCTTACCGGAACGTGCCTTGGAGATTACCGCCGGCATTCTATCCGCATTGGATTACGCGCACCGGCATGGAATTGTTCATCGTGACATTAAGCCTGCAAATGTCATGCTTACCCGCACCGGCGATGTAAAGGTGATGGACTTCGGTATTGCTCGTGCAATCAATGATGTTTCATCAACAATGACATCGGCATCTGCTGTCATGGGTACCGCTCAGTACCTCTCCCCCGAACAAGCACGTGGTGAAGTTGTCGATGCGCGTAGTGATTTGTATTCAACAGGTGTCGTGCTCTTCGAGCTACTTACTGGAAAAGCACCATTCACCGGTGACTCGGCCGTCGCAATCGCCTACCAGCATGTGAGTGAAATGCCCGCCATCCCATCCACGATTGATCCTGGGGTTTCACCTGAAATTGATGCTGTTGTCATGCGTGCACTCGCAAAGCGCGCAGATGACCGTTATCAGAGCGCGAGTGATTTCCGCGCGGACGTGGAACGCGCGATCGCCGGGTCCCCCGTGACTGCGGCAGTACCAACGATTGTTGCCGACCAAACAGCCATGATGACTCCACTTGATGCGTCGGGAATCAATAGTGAGAACCGTCAAGTTGATGGAAGTTCCCGCAAAGGCCGTAATAGTGCCGTGTTTTGGGTCCTGTCACTTATTGCAATCACGGCGGCAATCATCGGTGCGGTTGTCATTGGCAGGTTCCTCGTGGGAAGTGATGGTGGCAATGTCGTCACGGTCCCTAGTCTTGACGGTTTGACTATTGAGCAGGCTTCGGAAACATTGGCCGAGTATGAATTACGGATTGGTGCCCAAACTCCGGAAATTTCCGAGCGACCTGAGGGAACAATTATTGCTCAGCAACCGGCAGCCGGTGAAGGAATTGAGCAAGGGCAAGCCGTTAACGTGACCGTGTCAACGGGACGCGAGCAGTCAACAGTTCCGCAACTTGTTGGACTTACCTCACTCGATGACGTGCGAATAGCTCTCTCGGATTTCGGTTTGGTGCTTGGTGCTATTACTGAAAATGATTCAAATCAGCCTGGTGGTTACGTGCTTGAACAGAGTCCTGGTGAAGGCACACAGGTCGCCGCCGGTAGCGCCGTAGACATTGTGGTGTCATCTGGTTTGGTTGAAGTGCCTGATGTAACGGGGGCGACCGAGGCGCAAGCGAGGAGTGATTTGGCTCAGGCTGGCTTTGAAGTCCAAGTTGTGGAGCAAGAATCTTCAATTTCATCTCCTGGGCAGGTCTTGGCTCAATCACCTCAACCAGGGACTCAATTGGCTCGTGGTTCGCTGGTCACAATCACGGTGGCTATTGCAGCGCCGGAACCGACACCGGAACCGACACCAACTCCGACGCCGGAACCGACACCGACTGAAATTCCTGTACCTGAGCCAACGGATATCCCTGTACCTGAAGTTACAGTGGCTCCATAGGCAGCCTCACTCGCTTTGTGCAGCGCACCCGATTACTTACCCCGTATATGGTCGCTACTGGATCAAAGGTCATTTACCTGATCAAAGGTTAGTTACTTGATCACAGTGAATCGGGGAATCGAGGAATCGGGGAATCGAGGAATCGGGGAATCGAGGTATCGTGTCTAATGCTGTGAGGTGATTGTCACCTGCGGGATATTCGCGAGTCTTTCGAGCGCTTCCGGGAAGCCGCAATCACTCAACCAGTTGGCGAGCATTTCATGCCCACCCTCGGTGAGTACCGATTCCGGGTGAAATTGCACACCTTCAATGGGCAGTGATACATGCCTGAGCCCCATGATCACACCGGTTTCAGAGACTGCAGTGACTATCAGTGTTTCGGGAACCGTGTCTGGGTCTAGGGCTAATGAGTGGTACCGCGTGGCCGTGAAGTTGTTTGGCAATGTACTCATCACACTTTTTCCGGTGTGAGAAATGTGCGACGTTTTTCCGTGTAGGAGTTCGGGGGCTCGACTAATCACTCCACCGAAGGCCTCAGCAATCACCTGGTGCCCCAAGCACACACCGAATATAGGGACCGTCCCATCTGCTCCCCGCACAATTTCCAAACACATGCCAGCATCTTGTGGGGTTCCCGGACCGGGTGAGATCAAGATTCCGTCATAGGAAATTGCTTCTTCTACGGTGACATCTTGATTGCGTTTCACGGTGACATCGGCGCCTAATTGGGCCAAATATTGGACGAGATTGAACACGAAAGAGTCGTAATTATCAATTACGAGTATTCGCGGCAGGCTCACGTGCAGAAGTATGGCAGGGTATGGTTACGGTTGCGAAAGTGATTACGTCAAGTGAATAAAGAGCAAGTGAATAAACCTTAGGGAGAGTCCGGTGCCAGAATCCAAACGACGTAAGAAGAACGTGTTTACGCCCGAGCAGAAAATGGGCGAGCGTAAAGTGGCCCGCTTGGGATCTCCTTCTTGGCTGGCACCCACCATGGTTGCCTCATTTGTCGTTGGTTTGACCTACTTGGTGGTTTTCTACATTGCCGGCCCCGACGTTCCCATAATGAACAGTATTGGTGGAGACCTCAATGCTTTGTTAAATGTGGGTATTGGCTTCGCCTTCATCATGGTTGGGTTTGGGCTCGCAACTCGCTGGAGATAATTCCTGTCCCATTCATCACATCTGTTACCAAATCTCCCACAAATTGTGGAAAAGTCATGAGGGTTTTCCCTCTTATACACAAGCTGTCCCCAGTTGGGGACAAACTACACCCGTGTTGTTTATTTCCTGACGCGCCTCATAAATCCTGTTCAGTAACACGGGTAACTCCTGCTTAATCTCATTACCCATTTACGCACTACGCTGTGGCGCATGGCTGGTAACCGAATGGACCCGTGGGTTGATTCCTACGCCCAGCGGGCTCAGGGTTTAACCGCCTCAGCCATTCGTGCACTGTTCTCTGTTGCTTCCCGACCTGAGGTTGTTTCCCTTGCTGGCGGCATGCCTTTCGTTTCCGCTCTTGATTCCGATCGTTTCGCAGACATTGCCGCGCGGGTTGTTCGTGATCAGGGTGCTGTGGCACTGCAATACGGCTCGGGTCAAGGTGACCAAACACTGCGTGAGCAGATCCTCGAGATCTCCGGTCTTGTGGGTGTTCGTTCTCACCCCGACGACGTTATTGTCACCGCCGGTTCACAAATGGGACTTGATTTAGTTACCAAGATTTTTTGTGACCCGGGTGACACTGTTCTGGTTGAATCGCCTTCCTATGTTGGTGCTCTCGGAGTGTTCCGCAGTTATCAGTGCAATGTTGTTCACGTCGCAATGGATCCACAAGGTTTGGATCCACAAGCATTGCGGGAGTCGCTAGTTTCTGCGCGAGCAAGTAACTCCCCGGTGAAATTCATTTACACGATCCCTTCATTTCACAATCCAGCAGGTTTAACCCAAAGTTTCGAACGACGCAAGGAAATCTTGGCAATTGCTCAGGAATTTAACGTTCCCATTCTTGAAGATGATCCCTATGGGCTACTTGGCTTTGAAGGTGAACCACCACAGGCAATCCGTTCCCTTGATGATCGAGGGGTAATTTATTTAGGATCATTCTCCAAAATAATTGCTTCGGGTTTGCGAGTTGGTTGGGTGATTGCTCCCCACGGAGTACGAGAGAAATTAGTCCTCGCCGCTGAAGCAGCAACACTGTGTCCCAGTAATTTTTCCCAGCTGACCGTCTCACGCTATTTAGCTGAGCAGCCGTGGCAGCAACAAATTAAGGTTTTCCAGGAGCTGTATCGAGAACGGCGTGACTCCCTACTTCAATCAATGCAGGCGTTGATGCCCACGGGGACAACCTGGACCGTGCCCAAAGGTGGTTTCTACTCGTGGGTGAGCCTCCCCAATCAACTCAATGCGACGAACATGTTGCCGCGTGCAATTAGTTCACTGGTGGCCTATGTTCCCGGGACGGGTTTTTATGCTGATGGTCAAGGAGCACAGAATTTACGACTGTCCTACTGCTACCCGGAGCCTTCTCGAATTGAAGAGGGTGTCCGCCGTCTCGCTGGGGTTATCGAGGCTGAAATTGATCTTGTGAATACTTTTGGGCTAAACACCGGTACGGAATCAAGTGGTAATTCCCGATCAACTTTTAACCCACACTCCGATTTAATCTAATTCACTCTAAGGAACACATGCGTATAGCAATACTTTCCGGCGGTCTCAATGCTGAACGTGACGTTTCACTGCGGTCTGGTCGACGAGTAGCCAAAGCACTTCGGGAGTCAATGCCAGAGGCTGAAATTATTGAAGTTGATCTTAATGGTGAGTTCCTTGATTCACTCGGATCTGCCACGGGTCCGAAGTCATTCGACGTTGTTCTCCCACTGATCCACGGAGTGATCGGTGAAGATGCAACCCTGCGATCCTTGTTGGAAATAAAGGGTATTCCTTTCGTGGGAAGCAGTGCCGCAAGTGCTGCTCGATCATTTGATAAAGGTGTCGCATCGGGTTTGGTCCCGAAAGGGAGCGCGCCAAAATTTGTCGCCTTCCCCCAGAGTTTTTTTCGCGAGATGGGTGCCCCGCGAATCTTGGAAGCTGTTATCGCCGGTATCGAATTGCCCCTTGTTGTTAAACCCATCAGTGGGGGCTCTGCATTGGGGGTTCGCCTGTGCACCGAGGCACAGCAAGTAGCTCCTGCCCTGGTTGACGCTTTTGGTTACGGTGATCGAGTCATGTTGCAGAGCGCTGTTAACGGCACCGAACTTGCCGTCACGGTTATTGACATTGGTGGAGAAATCACCGCATTGCCTCCCGTTGAGATTGTTCCCGTGAGCGAGGTTTACGACTTTGATGCTCGCTACACCGCAGGTGCCACTGAATTTTTCGTGCCTTCGCGGCTTAGCTCTGACGTTATTAAACGGGTGTGTGACTACGCGGTGACCGTACATAAGTCACTTGACCTGCGTGATATCTCACGTACCGACTTGATTGTGGATTCCCTTGGAGCCATCTGGTTTTTAGAAGTTAATATCGCGCCAGGTATGACAGAGACGTCACTTGTTCCTCAGGCCATTGAGGCGGCAGGACTTAGTGTTGGCGGTGTCTTTGCCGAACTCGTGGCTCAAGCAGTTGCTCGCTCGAGCTAACTGGGATCTAGTAGTTCAGTGATTCTGCGTGCATCGGAAATATCCGCGCATTCGATAACAATTTTTCCCTGCGCGTTCTTCTTAGCGAAGCCGTCAAATTTTACTCGGGTATCGGTGGCATCTGCTATCCGTTCATTGAGAACCCGAAGTGCTTCCTCAAGTTCTTCGGACCGTCCTTTTTTCTTACTTGTTTTTCCTGAGGAATTTTTCTTCGGATTTGATATTGCAATGATTTCTTCAACACTACGAACACTTAAGCCTTCTTTTACAATGCGTGCTGCCATGTGGTCCATTGCCTCGGGTGAATCTAAACTCAACAATGCACGTGCATGACCGGCGCTAAGAACACCTGCTGCGACTTTGTGTTGGACACTCGTTGGTAGCTTCAATAACCTGATTGTGTTTGTTACCTGTGGGCGGGAACGACCAATGCGTTTGGCTAGCTCATCTTGTGTGCAATCAAAGTCCGACAACATTTGAGAGTAGGCGGCTGCTTCTTCCAATGCGTTGAGGTTTGACCGATGTAAGTTTTCGAGCAAGGCATCGCGCAACATGTTTGAGTCTTCAGTGTTGCGAATAATCGCTGGTATGTTTGTGACGCCAGCTAATTTGCTGGCTCGTAGCCGGCGCTCGCCGGCCACAAGTTCATATGAACCACTTTGTGACACTC
Source organism: Candidatus Nanopelagicales bacterium (assembly GCA_017857705.1). Lineage (GTDB taxonomy): Bacteria > Actinomycetota > Actinomycetes > S36-B12 > S36-B12 > UBA4592. Next base: position 2,485 of record JAFMCP010000039.1, on the reverse strand, counting down.
GCACGACGATTGGTTGCAACAGTCCAATTGTTTTGATGGAGAACACGAGTTCATCGAGTGCCTCTTCGTCGAAAACAGTACGTGGCTGTGCAGGATTGGGTGTAATTGAATCAATGGGAATCTCCAGGTAGCTGACAACGTTTTGTGAATTTGCGGTTGTTTGCGTGTCCACTGGCTCATTTGCTTTGGAAGGTTTAACCGGAGCGTTTGGTTGAGTTGCCGGTGCTCCGGTAGGAATCAGTGCGCCAAGACCTTTACCCAGTCCGCGCGGTGATGCTGCCATCTTCACTCCTATTTGTGGATAACTTGTTGATAAGTTGTGGATTAAACGATAATAGCGTCAAGTTGGGTGGCTGCTTCCCGGTAGGAGATGGCACCTGAGGAATTGGGGTCATAGGTTAAAACTGTCTGCCCATAGGAAGGCGCCTCAGAAACTCGAACATTGCGAGGAATGATCGTGTCTAAAACCCGAGCGCCAAAGTGGTTACGCACTTCGTCCGCCACCTGGCTGGCGAGCCGGGTTCGACCGTCATACATCGTCAAAATGATTGCAGTGACCTCCAGGTCGGGATTGAGATGGGCTTTGATCATGTCCACGGTTTTGAGTAGCTGGGAGAGACCTTCTAGTGCGTAGTACTCACACTGAATGGGTAGGAGAACTTCACGGGCTGCCACTAAGCCATTGAGGGTGAGTAATCCAAGACTTGGGGGGCAGTCCAGAAAAATGTAGTCAAAATCGTGCGTAGCAAGCAAAATATCAATCTCTTCGCGTAAACGATGCTCCCGATGTGAAGTGGACACCAACTCGACTTCGGCGCCTGCTAAGTCAATTGTTGCCGCGATCCCGAATAAATTGGCAATATCTGGGCAGGGGTTAATCACATCGGCTAGGGAACTCTCCCCCATCAGTACGTCATAAATACCCGGGGTGCCTTCGGTGTGATCGATCCCAAGAGCTGTGGTCGCATTGCCCTGCGGGTCCATATCAATAACAAGCACAGTTTTGCCCGATTGCGCCATAGCGGCAGCCATGTTTACGGTGGTTGTGGTCTTCCCTACCCCACCTTTTTGGTTGGCAATGGTGATTACCCGGGTCACGTGGGCCACCCTAGACCGGTTTTTTTACCAATTTCACTTGCTTTCACGTCTAATGTTTCCCGTGAAACATTTACCGGCCAACCAAGGCCTGATGGTTTTTTGGTGGGATCAGGTTGCTGTGGCACCGGGCTATTGTGTCCTATTTACCGAGGCACCCGTGCGCCGGGCTCGCACCACGGTCGTTTCTGGTTCGACCACGCCAGCCCCACACGTCAACACGGAAATCTCCGTGATCCCGTATTGGTTAATTGCCTGGGTTGCAGCATCAATTTCAGTTTGAGCACTGGATCCTTTGAGCGCGATCAGGTCGCCAACAGGCTTGAGTAAAGGCATCGTCCAACCTAATAAGCGTTCCATTGGGGCTACTGCCCGCGCGGTCACAATGTCAACCCCGGTCCAATTGGGGGTGGCAATCACTTTCTCAGCGCGGGCCCGAAGCACAGTGACCCGCCCTGTTAAACCCAGATCAATGACTGCCTCAGTAAGGAATGTGGCTCGCCGTAATAGTGGCTCCACCAGAATCATAGTGAGGTCGGGTCGAGTGATCGCCCACACTAATCCGGGGAGACCAGCCCCGGAACCCACATCAGCTACTAGGGCGCCTTGTGGAATAAGGTCAATTCGAGGCTCAGCGACCACGGCGCAATTGAGAATGTGTCGATCCCACAACCGAGGCATTTCCCGAGGTCCCATCAGACCACGATCAAGTCCAGGGCCAGCCAAAATGGCTTGGTATCGCTCTAATTGCTCTGTGAACGGGCTTAGCCATGGGGGTAATTCACCCGATGTTTCACGGGAAACCATAGGTTAGGAAACCCGAATAACCACTCGGCGATTGGGTTCATCACCTTCGGATTCGCTGGCTAGACCTAGTGTTCCCACAATGTCATGAACAACCTTGCGCTCATAAGGATTCATCGGTGCCATCCGGACCGGAGCTGATGTGCGCTCCGCCTCGGCACATGCGGTCTTTGCGGCCTCTTCGAGAATCACTTTTTGCTTGCCCCGGTATCCAGCGATATCCAACATGAGGCGTGAGCGCTCGCCGGTCTCACGAGCAGCGGCCAGGCGGGAGAGCTCCTGAAGCGCTTGAAGTACTTCACCGTCGTCACCGACCAAATGTGACAGTTCACCCTTTTCCACTTCAACAATGGACACCCGTGCCCGACTACCGTCGACCTCAATATCAATATCTCCGTCAAGATCGCAGATATCGAGCAGGCCTTCCAAGTAATCGGCGGCTACATCGCCCTCTTGATCAAGTTGCTTTGCATCAGTTGCGGTTGATTCACTCATGGACGTACTCGCTCTCTACCTAAAATAAGTTAATTCACGGTCAATTTTTGACCCACAGGTTAGCTTTTCTTTTTGTTGGGACTTCTTTTAC
>JAFMCP010000038.1 GCA_017857705.1 Candidatus Nanopelagicales bacterium | reverse complement strand
CCTTTTTGGCAGGAGCCTTTGCCACAACCGCCTTCTTCGCAGCGGATTTTTTGGACTGTACCTTTTTCGCGACCAAATTCGCCGCCCCCTTAAATCAACAGACTGATGTGGGTTGCCTGTATGTGAATATGTGAAAGCGCGCCGGTCGACGCACCTGCGTATGGTATTGCCCGAGCGCTAAAGTTACTCACTGCCCCAGACTTAGACAAGCACCACGACGAACATTTTCCCAATTCGTCTTTTTTAGGAGAAGAGCGCACCTATATGTACAAAGTGGTCCCGCCCACGGTGAACCTTCGCGATTTGGAGCACGAGGTTCTTGCCCTGTGGCAAGCTGAGGGTACTTTCGCCGCCTCTATGGCCCAGAGCGAAGGTCGCCCCACCTGGACGTTTTATGAGGGACCACCCACCGCTAATGGCGCTCCAGGAACCCATCACATCGAAGCCCGAGCTTTTAAGGACATTTTCCCACGCTACCGGACTATGAAGGGCTATCACGTTGTCCGCCAAGCAGGATGGGACTGCCATGGCCTCCCGGTTGAACTAGCAGTTGAAAAGGAACTCGGGTTTTCCGGCAAGAAAGACATTGAAAATTATGGCGTGGCTGAATTCAACGCAAAATGCCGCGAATCGGTCGTTCGTCACGTTGATGCATTCACCGACCTCACCACCCGAATGGGCTACTGGGTCGACATGGAGAGTGCGTATTGGACCATGGATTCCCAATACATTCAAAGTGTGTGGTGGTCCCTGAAACAGATCTTCAACGCAGGACTTCTCGTTCAAGACCACCGAGTTTCCCCCTATTGCCCGCGTTGCGGAACCGGTTTAAGTGACCACGAATTGGCTCAAGGGTACGAAGATGTCAGTGATCCTTCAGTCTACGTTCGGTTCCCTGTAAAGCAGGGGCCGCTCGCCGACAAATACTCCGATCTGTCCCTACTCGTTTGGACAACAACTCCGTGGACGTTGGTGTCCAATACAGCCGTCGCGGTCAAGCCAACGGCAAGCTACTGCGTTCTCGCCAGCGACAATCAGCATTACATAGTCGCGCAGGACTTAGTGGAAAACCTGTTTGGCTCTCCCACCGACGAGGAGGGCACCAACCGATATCAAGTGTTAGAAGTATTCCCCGGTACAGACCTAGAACACCTGGCGTATGAACGACCATTCGACTTAATCGATATTCCCGAATCCCACTTCGTGATTCTTGCTGACTACGTCACAACCGGAGACGGCACCGGCTTGGTACATCAGGCTCCAGCATTTGGTGCAGACGACTTGATGAGTTGTCGCGCTTACGGCCTGCCTGTTGTGAATCCGATTGCACCCGACGGAACATTCATGCCGGAAACACCTCTTGTCGGTGGTGAATTTTTTAAGAAAGCTGATGCAGCGCTTACCACCAACTTGCGCGAGCGCGGGCTTCTCTTCCTCGAGGAACCATATGAGCACTCTTACCCACATTGCTGGCGGTGTCACACGCCGCTTATTTACTACGCGCAACCCTCGTGGTACATCAGGACAACTGCAATCAAAGACCGACTCATGTCCGAAAATGAGAAAACAAATTGGTATCCGGACACGATCAAATGGGGCCGGTATGGAGATTGGCTCACCAACAACGTCGACTGGGCGCTCTCCCGCAACCGCTACTGGGGTACACCTCTACCCATCTGGCGTTGCGAGAACGAACATTTAACCGTTGTTGAATCCCTTGCCGAATTAGGTGAACTTGCTGGGCAGGAAATCTCAGACCTTGATCCGCATCGCCCTTACATTGACGACATCACAATTCCCTGTCCACAATGTGATGCAAAAGCCATCCGCGTTCCTGAAGTGATTGACTGTTGGTACGACTCGGGTGCAATGCCATTTGCTGCACAGTGGTACCCACAACACAATAAAGAAGATTTTTCCGCTCAATACCCGGCTGATTTTGTTTGCGAGGCTATTGACCAGACTCGCGGTTGGTTCTACACCCTTATGGCAATTGGAACCTTGGTATTTGACGAGTCTTCATATAAAAACGTTGTATGTCTCGGGCATATTCTTGATGAAGATGGCCGCAAGATGAGCAAGCACTTAGGCAATGTTCTTGAACCTATCCCCCTCATGGATCAGCATGGGGCTGACGCTGTGCGTTGGTTCATGTTGGCGAGCGGCTCACCATGGCAATCGCGGCGAGTTGGGCACACCGCAATTGCTGACATTGTGAGAAAGAATTTGCTCACCTACTGGAACACGGTTTCATTTCTTTCGCTGTATGCCAGAAGTGCTCCATGGTCACCCGCCGACGGTGCCCCGCCCGTTGACCAGCGACCCATCATGGATCGCTGGCTGTTAACACAAGCACACTCCCTCAGCATGCAGGTTGATATCGCACTTGAACACTTTGATACGCAACTAGGCGGTCGTTTAATAACTGAGTTTATCGATGACCTTTCAAACTGGTACGTGCGCAGAACACGCAGGCGTTTCTGGGATGGAGACCCTGCCGCACTGGCAACGCTGCATGAGGCGGTGCAGATTGTCACCCTGTGCATGGCTCCCTACACACCCTTCATTACTGAACGTGTATGGCAGGACCTTTTTCGCGAATCCCAACCAGAACTTCCAGATTCAGTTCACCTTGCCAATTGGCCAAGTGAGTCTTATGTCGATTCCCAGTTGCAGGCCCACATGGAACTTGCACGCCGCATCACTGAACTGGGACGCTCAGCGCGTGCGACTAGTTCGGTGAAAACCCGACAACCGCTGGGTCGCGCACTGATTAGCGCTCAAGGTTGGAAAGAACTTCCCGCTGAACTGATCGCGGAAGTGGCTGAGGAACTCAACGTGCGAGAACTTCTCACCCTGGATGTCTCCGATAGCAACCTCGTCAGGATTTCACTCAAACCCAACTTTCGAACCCTTGGTGCGCGATTTGGCAAACAAACCCCCCTAGTAGCAGCGCACATCTCACAGCTGGATCCCACTGACCTGGTTAATTCATTGCGAAATAACGGGAAGATCGACTATGAGATTGATGGAGTCGACGGGACTTCAACAATTGAACTAGCTGATCTCATCATCACAGAAACACCAGTCGAAGGTTGGGCCGTCGCTGCCGATGCAGGCGAGAGTTTTGCGCTTGACTTAGAGATTACCCGAGAGTTGGCCCTAGCCGGCATGGCGCGCGACATTGTGCGATCCCTCCAAGAGGGGCGAAAAAATGCTGGCCTAGAAATCAGCGATCGCATATCTGTAACGTGGATCTCTAAAAACGTAGACGTTGTTGACACGATGCAGGTTCACGGCGAAGAAATAGCGAACGAAGTGCTTGCATTAACTTTGACCCAAGTCTCTGAACAGGTTTCCGGATTTACCATTGAAGGGTCTGAGAGTGAAATCGACGCCAATTTTGGAATCGAGAAAGTTTAAAGACCGCGAAAGATCCCGATCAGGATTTGGATACCAATTAACAGAATCAAAAATCCTAAATCCAGTGACACTTGACCCAACCGCAACGGTGGAATCAACCGCCGAAGTAGTTTGAGCGGAGGCTCAGTGAGGGTGTAAATCCCCTCGACTATCACCAGAATGAATCCTGATGGACGCCAATCACGGGCAAAAACTTGAACAAAGTCAAATATCAGCCGTCCAATAAGTATCAATAGATAAAGGAAGAGGATATTGGCAATCCACGCGCCGACCGTATTCACTTGTCCAACCTACCCGAATTAGCTTTGATTGAAGAAACCATCCTGCGCTACTTGTGCCCGCGCCTGATCCCCCACATCGACATTCACGGGCGAAAGTAGGAAGACTTTGTTAGTCACTCGTTCAATGCTGCCCCTGCAACCAAAAACTAACCCCGCAGCGAAGTCAATAATTCGCTTTGCATCACTGTCATCGAGGTCCCCCAGATTCATAATTACCGGGATTCCCTCGCGGTACTCTTCTCCGATTCGTCGCGCGTCGTTGTAAGACCTTGGGTGAATGGATTCGATGCGTCCAAATTCAAAATTCCGTTGCGGCACCGGAGCACTTGCACTATTGCGACTAGGAAGTTCTTCATCCCGGCGAATAGTTCTCACGCCACGAGATTCACGTGGCCGGGTTGCTTGTGCACTCGGCGCAGATTCATAACCGTATTCATCAGCGAATCCCCGTGAGGAACTTGCTCGATTAGAAGTCTGAACTCTGGATTCGTAGCGCTCAGGTGAGTTACGAGAACTTCTGGGATCGTCGTATCCCCCATTTGCGTCTTCATCTGAATAGGAATCGTCTTCGACTAAACCAAGATAGACAGCCATTCGGCGAATACCACTAGCCATTGTCTACCCTCCCATCCCTTGTGAGATACATGAAATTGATAAAGCCAAAGTGCATATCATTACTTTACCCCACAGATTGCCTCTGCCCGAGGATCGCACTACCAAGTCGCACCTGTGTCGCACCGGCCTTGATCGCCTGCTCAAGATCCCCTGACATCCCAGCCGAAATTGCGGTTGCATCTGGGTGCGAGATTACAATCTCAGCCGAAACATTCGCCAGTCGCTCAAAAGCGGCAGCTAAGTTTGCTCCGAGGTCGGGGTTCGGTCCAACACCCATAACTCCTCCAAGTAGGAGGTGTGGAGCCTTTTCCAATTCCTCAAGAAATTCAGGCACTGCATGCGGGCTTAATCCACCACGGTGCGGAGCATCCTGCGGGTCCAAATTAATCTGAATCAAAACTTCCAAAGTTCGATTGGCCAATGTCGCAGCCCTCTCCAATGGCGCGATGAGATCAATCCGATCCAATGACTCAACTACGTCGGCCCAGCGGGCAATCGAGTTCAGTTTGTTACTTTGCAATTGGCCGATCATGTGCCACCGGATTACTCGGGAACTATTGCATTCATCGACTTTACGTTTTGCCTCTTGATCGCGATTTTCTCCGAAGGATTTTTGCCCAAGGTCATTGAGTATTTCGACATCAGTTGCCGGGTACGTTTTTGATACGACTAATAAATCAACCGATCGGTCCTCACTTGCCGCATCGATGCGTGCGCGTGCTGCTTTTAAATTGCGTTCGAGTTCATCCCGACGTGCCTTGGTATTTTCCATTATGACTGTCCCCGATCCTCGCGCATGGCAATGATTATTCCTTGACGTCCCGTCTGACCATCTCGACGATACGAAAAAAGGGTTTCCGGATTTTCATAAGTGCACCCACCAACGACAATTGAATTAACGCCTTCCAGCGCTAATTGGGAGAGGACCCCACCTCGGACATCAATCCCACCGGGAACAGCCAGCGCAACCGCCGACACACCTTTCGGATTCGAAGTACGAACCAACTCCCGTCGGTATGGCGCAACTGAATAACACGAGCCACAGATTGCAGGCCCAACAACGGATTGAATTTCACTTGCGCCCTGCATTCGAAGTTCAGTGATCGTTGCAGTCACAACACCTGCCACTAATCCTTTCCATCCGCAATGGACGGCGCTAATTATCGGTTTTTTATCCCCACGTGAGCCATAGAGAATCAATGGAACGCAGTCTGCCCCCATGGCCACTAACCCCACATCGGATTGTTCGCTGACGAGTGAGTCGACACCGTGAAATATGCCTGGGGTTGTTACCCGGGCAATTAAATTCCCGTGTTGTGGATCCATTAGGGCTAGGTTGCGTCTGCGGATCTGTACGAGCCCAGCTAAATCCTCGAGATTTCGAGCCACGGAATTTGAATTATCCCCAACATGCTGCGCAATATTTGCCTCGGAAAATTCCCCCACACTATGACCTCCCAAACGACCAGTGACCGCCCAGAAGACTGGACGGTCACCAGGTGCCACTGGTGCAAAAACACCATTGGCAAGGGGAAGAAGCATTTACTTCAAGAAATCAGGGATATCTAGATCATCGTCGGTGTCATCAAACGAGACGGCCTTAGGCTGATTAACGCCTTGCCCAAATACAGGGGCTTCCGCTATCGCAGCATCTTTGGCAGAGACCTTTTTAGCGGGAGGCTCCCCTCCATCAAATCCAGCGGCAATGACGGTTACCCGCACTTCATCGCCCAGGGTGTCATCGATTACAGCACCGAAAATGATATTTGCATCTGGGTGCGCTGCGTCAGCGACAAGTCGAGCTGCTTCGTTGATCTCAAACAGACCCAAATCACTGCCACCTGAAATCGACAGTAGGACTCCGTGCGCACCGTCAATTCCCGCTTCCAATAGCGGGCTGGAAATTGCCTTTTCCGCTGCCTGAACTGCGCGGTCTTCCCCACGTGATGAACCGATACCCATAAGTGCTGAGCCGGCCGCATGCATGACGCTCTTCACGTCAGCAAAGTCAAGGTTAATCAAGCCTGGAGTTGTAATCAGGTCTGTAATTCCGCTTACTCCCTGAAGAAGTACGTGATCAGCTTGACGGAATGCATCGATGACTGAGATTTCGCGGTCAGCGAGAGACAACAATCGGTCGTTGGGAATGACGATGAGTGTGTCGACTTCAGCTCGCAATTCGTCAACTCCCTGGTCGGCCTGTGACATTCGACGACGTCCTTCAAAACCAAATGGCCGGGTAACAACGCCGATCGTTAATGCGCCCAAGGACCTCGCTACTTTCGCAACAACGGGTGCACCTCCGGTGCCAGTTCCGCCGCCCTCGCCCGCGGTAACAAAAACCATGTCGGCCCCGCGAAGGACCTCTTCGATTTCCTCTAGGTGGTCTTCAGCCGCTTTTTTACCAACTTCAGGGTTAGCTCCAGCGCCAAGACCTCGGGTGAGTTCGCGACCAATATCAAGTTTGACGTCTGCATCGCTCATGAGGAGTGCTTGTGCATCGGTATTGATGGCAATGAACTCGACCCCTTTGAGGCCAACTTCAATCATCCGGTTGACAGCATTAACACCGCCACCGCCAATACCAACAACTTTGATAACTGCCAGATAGTTCTGTGGAGCCGCCACGGCCGCTCTCCTTTTCCGTTCGTGCCGATGAAAGGGGGTTCATCGAACTCTTTAGCCACAAACCCTCAACCTCTACCAGAGGCTAAGCAATTGGTTCGCTTGTGGCCGCGCGGACCATAGACGGTCCGGATACCAAAGCGCAAGTCAGAATCTATATTTTTAGGAAATATTTAATATTATTTTTTTTGGTAGAGGAAATGAAGACCCGTATTTATGCCTTTTTAGGCCCTTTTTCATCCGTGGTCGTGGGTAATTCCGGAGCACTAACGTCATAAATCTGGGCCCTGCGCGATAGCAATGCATCAAGAACGGCCGCTTTAAACTCTGGTTCATCTGCACTGCCCCACCGTACGATTGACCCTGATTTCAGATCCAGTTCAATACTGTCAATCGATTCAGCCCTGATCCGGACCACTTTTTGGGCCAAGTTCTTGGGTAAATTAGCCACAACTTCAACGGCTGAAACAAGGGCTTCACCACTTGCTTCAATCAGTGGCAGGCCGTTCAAATTCAATGAATCAAAAACTATTCCCTGCGCATCAACACCTTGGCTCGCTCCAAGCCCTTTGACACGTGCCAGCGGGATTCGCAGATCTAATGCCACAACAACCTCATTGGGCCAGCCACGACGAACTTCCACAGATGAAACCCACGGAAGGTTTGCAACTGCTTGCGCAGAGGCGCCGGAATCAATTCGGGCAATCGGTTGATTAAGAGGGATATTTGCAGCCGCTTGTGCTTGTGCAATTTGATCAGTGGACAGGATGCCTCCAGCTGAATCAACCACCTGAACATCTTTTACTGCGAACACCGGAGAAAACCACACCAACCAAATCAGGGCGCCAGTGAGAATCACGAGGATGGGAAGCGCAAACCACCAGATTTTTTTACTCCGCTTATTAATGCGATAAGCGGTAAAGCTCTCCGCTTCCGTTTCCCCTTGGCGGACGCCGTTAGCGAGATCACTCATGAGTTCGTCCCGGTTCACGTTCCTGGAGTCTCTCCACAACTTCGATTGCGATCAAGCCAATATCCCCAGCACCCAGGGTCATAACGATGTCTCCGGCGTGAGCACCGCGGATTAATTCTTGGGCAACGGCAGACCAAGACGGCTCAAAAATTACGCAATCCGCCTCAAGTGGGACGTTCGCGGCCATCGTTTGTCCGCTTGCCCCCGGTATTGGTTCCTCACCTGGTGCGAAAACCTCAAGAACAACGACTTTGTCGGCCAGACCGAGCGCTGCACCAAATTCTTTGGAAAACAAAGCAGTCCGGTAGTAGTGGTGCGCTTGAAATGCCACAATGAGTTTACCGTCGCCGACCAGTTCACGCGCGGCTCGAAGTGTTGCGGTGATCTCTGTGGGGTGGTGAGCGTAATCGTCGTATACGCGAATCCCACCGACTTCTCCCTTGAAATCGAAACGACGGCGGGTACCTGTGAATTTGTTCAAACCCTCAATCCCCTGCTGCACCGTGAAGCCCAATCCGATCATGGTTACTAGGGCTGCTTGCGCATTCAAGGCATTGTGACGTCCGAATACTTGCAGTTGAACTTGGCCTAAGCGCACACCCTGATGCGCTGTGTCAAATCTCCAGCCCTGCGAGGAAGGCTGAATGTCAACCATGTGGAAATCTGCTTCAGGGCTTTCACCATAGCTGCGGATGTCAACACCAACGGATCTCGCCGACTCAATGAGTCGAACTGCCCCTGGATCATCAGCGCACACCACGACAAATCCCGCACGTTCTTTTATTGCTAAGGCGAAGTCAAGAAATGCTTGCTCAATGGCCTCAAATGTCCCCCAATAATCTAGGTGGTCCGCCTCTATATTCGTCACAATCGCCACGCTTGGGTTTAGTTGAAGAAATGCGCCATCACTTTCGTCTGCTTCGGCTATGAAAAAGCTTCCGGTACCGAGGTGTGCATTTGCTCCACTTTCATTGAGCTCACTTCCTATGGCAAAGGATGGATCTGCTCCGGCATATTGGAGCGCAACGGTGAGCATTGACGTTGTTGTCGTTTTTCCATGAGTGCCGGATACTGCAACACCTGTAAATCCGCTCATGACTGCGCTCAAAGCATCCGCACGGTTCATCACACGAATGCCCATACGAGCCGCCTCAACTCGCTCAGAATTATTTGCTGGGATTGCGGTTGAAAGAATGAGAGTGTCTATTTCACCCAAATGAGCCGGATCATGGCCGATCGCCGTATTGATTCCGACGGCGCCGAGGGCAGCAAGTCTGCGCGAGTCTTTTGCGTCGCATCCGGTGACGGGAACACCGCGTGAGGCCAAAATGCGAGCGATCCCGGACATCCCGGCGCCTCCGATTCCCACCACATGTACCCGACCCAAGTCCCGCAAAGTCACGTTCAACATCTCCTCATTAACGCAAATGAAACGGTCATGAACACGATAACCCCCAACGCGCCAATTCTTTAGCAGCATTTGATGACTTCCCAACATTCATTGCAGCCTCCATCCGGTCAAGTTCTGCCGCATTGAGGATCAGCGGCAATATTTCACGCAGGATTAAGTCTGAAGTGAAGGCTGAGTTTTCATAAACGCGGGCCGCACCACTCTCGATCAATGGATAAGCATTTCTCCTTTGTTCGCCATTCCCAATGGGAAGCGGGACAAAAATTGCGGGAATGCCCACGGCTGTGACCTCTGCTACGGTCATGGCTCCAGCACGGGCTATAACTAAATCGGCCGCGCTGTATGCCAAGTCCATTCGGTTTATGAATGGAACAGGGATGTAGCTGGCGCCGGAAGAGTCAGTGATCTCACTTCCCGCAGTAAAGTTTGTACTACCAACGGAATGAAGGACGCTCACGCCGGCCCGCAGTAACTCCGGAAACGATTTAACACACGCGGAATTAATAGATTGCGCGCCCTGCGAACCACCAAATACGAGAAGAACCGGACCAGTTTGCGGAAGTTGGAAAAAATCTCGTGCCGCAATACGATTGCGATGCCGATCGAGTTGAACAATATCTTCACTCAAGGGCATACCGATCACACGAGCATTGGGAAAGACCCCATCAAACATAGTTGCCACATTCGAAGTGATTTTTGATCCGAGTTTGTTTGCCATTCCTGCGATTGAATTCGCTTCGTGGACGATCACGCACAGACCTAAACTCTTCGCCGCCAAATACGCAGGCGCACTGGCATATCCACCGAACCCGATCACTACCTCGGTCTTATTTTCTCTCATAAACTTGCGAGCCAGATGAATGGATTTAAGAAATTTCGGAGTGAACGCGATTGCCTGCTTGTCTAATTTTCGAGGAAAAGGTGCTGAAGGGAGTAATTCAAGCGCAAGGCCGGTCGGTGGTACCAATGTTGTGTCCAGCCCTCGATCCGTTCCCATGATGGTGACCTCAGACGTCGGATCGATAGCGAGAATAGCCTGCGCAGTGTTGATGGCCGGATACACGTGACCGGCACTTCCACCTGCAGCAAGGACAAATTTCATTACGTTTTCCTGGTAACTTCTCTCGGTTAGCGTCGACGCATAGCGGAGGCTGTTTGCTTTCGCCGAATAATGTGGCGTGCTCGAGGTTCATTCCGGGCACACGCCAGCAACATTCCAATTGCGATCAAAGTAGGAATCAGTGAGGAGCCCCCGTAGGACACGAGTGGGAGAGGCACTCCTGTCACGGGTAGTAGTCCGAGTACCGCACCGATGTTGATAACCGCTTGCACCACAATCCATGACCCGACGCCGGCTGCGGCTAAGCGCACAAATGGTTCCTGCGAATTCCTGCTCAACCTAAAAATCGAGAAGGCCAAGATACCAAAAAGTAGCAGCACCGCGGATGTTCCCACTAGGCCCAACTCTTCACCTATGACAGGAAAAATAAAATCAGTATGAGCTTCTGGAAGTGAGCCCCATTTCTCACGGCTTCCTCCCAGCCCAACACCCCAGATCCCACCTGTACCCAATGCGTATTGACCCTGTGCTACCTGCCAACCGAACCCGAGGCGATCGGCTTCGGGATTAAGCCAATTGGAAATACGTTCCATGCGATAGGGCGCAGCGAGAGTCAGCAGCCATACAGCAAAAAGGCCGAAGCCCCCAAAGAGTGCAAAAAGGCGCATAGGGATTCCTGCGGCAAAAAGAATTCCGCACAAAATCGCCCCAAGCATGAGCGTATTTCCAAAGTCGCCCTGTAATAAAACTAGGATCATCATGATTCCTGCCACTGGAAGAATGGGAACTAAGATGTTCCGCCACGTGGGAATATGGCGATCCTTACGGGTTAAGACCTCTGCACCCCAAATAACTAGTGCAAGCTTGGCAAATTCACTGGGCTGCAATCTAAACGGACCGAATATTTCAATCCAGTTTCGTTGACCAGCAACCTCCACACCAATCGCGAGTACCAAAATGAGAAGAACAAAAGCAATCGTGAGAAATACCCATGCGCTCTTACGCCAAAATTGAATTGATGAACGAGCGGCAAAAATTAAAGCTATGACCCCAGCAACAGCGAAAAGCGCCTGCCGCTGGGCTAGCGTGTATGCAGATCCAAAAATGCGCACACTTTCCACCGATGAAGCGGAAAGCACCATGACTAAACCCAGCCCCAGCAATAACAGTGCAGAGCCCATGATCAAGTAATACGTGCTCAGAGGATGCTCTGCCAATAAGGCGAATCGAGACTTTTTATAGGCTTCTGAGACCTTGCTAATCCCTGCGGAAACAGGCTGGGTGATCAGTGACATTAGAGACCCAATTCATTCGCAACCGCGTTGGTGAAAATTTCACCGCGTTGGGAATAATTCGCAAACATGTCCCATGAAGCACACCCGGGTGCCAGTAAAACGGTATCCCCACTGACCGCGCGTTCATGTGCGATGCGGACAGCCTCGTTCATGGCCCTAGTCTCTCGAGTGACCAGTGTGATTACTGGGACATTTGGTGCGTGTCGAGTGAGGGCATTGCCAATTATCGGAGCGTCAGTTCCCAGCAAAATCGCCAATTTAATCCGACCAGCGTGAGCCATAACGAGTTCATCAAAATTCTGTCCTTTGGCCAATCCCCCCGCTATCCAGATCACAGAAGGGTATGACGAAAGAGATCGATCGGCCGCGTGCGCATTCGTGGCCTTTGAGTCATCAATGTATGTGACTCCATCGGCAGTGGCAACCAGCGCATTTCGATGCGGAGCCGGGCTAAAACTCCGAAGGCCATCGCGTACCGCGGTTGGTGATACGCGATTTTCTTCGGCTGCATTCATGGCACCAAATGCTCGAGCTAACGCTGACGCTGCTAGGGCATTCTCCGTGTTGTGATCCGCAGCGGGATGAATGTCGCTGACGAGTGCCAATTCCTGGGCATAATCCCTTCGATTGGGAATAAAAGCACGGTCTACGAGGGCACCGTCAACCACACCCAATTCACTCAACCCCGGAATGCCGCGCGTGAAACCGACCGCGCGAGCGCCTTCCATTACATCGGCTGATTCGACCATAGACAACGTTACGTCCTCATGGCCGTTGTAGACGGCTGCATATTGTGTTCTCTCATAAATGCGAGCTTTGGCTTTGGCATATTCGTTGAAATTTCCAAAGTGATCAATATGATCTGATGCAACGTTGAGACAGACGGACGCCCAGGGACTCATGGTGTGAACAAAGGGCAGTTGGGGGGCGCCCACCTCAACCGCAATCACGTCGAGCTCATCATGCATCACGACACCGACGAGTGAGTGGCCAATGTTCCCGGCTGCCTCTGTGCGCAGCCCAGCGGACCGCAAAATGGATTCCAACATAAGTGTCGTCGTAGTCTTCCCGTTGGTGCCGGTCACGCACAACCACTGGGCAGCGCCACTTTTCGAGCGAATCCTCCACGCTAATTCGAGCTCGCCCCAGATGGGGATTCCTTTAAGTCTGGCCTGTCTATGGAAATGATGCTGGGGAGGTAATCCCGGAGAAGTCACCACCAAATCCAGGTTCTGCTCCGGAAGTTCATTAGCATTTAAGAAGATCGATGCGCCAAGGGAACCGAGAATATTTGCTCGTTCACTCACTTGATCATCCGATGAGGAATCGATGATGCTCACCTTGGATCCCAGTTGCATGAGGGCATCGGCCGCTGCAAAGCCAGCAACACCTAAGCCTAAAACACCAACGTTAAGTGCGGACCAGTTTGCGTCGCGGGAAATCAGTTCATCAAGACTATGCATCAAGCCCGAACCCACTCCGCATAAAAAATTGTGAGTCCTGCACCAATGCAAAGACCCTGAATAATCCAGAACCTCACCACGATTTGAATCTCAGGCCACCCAAGCATTTCAAAATGGTGATGCAAGGGAGCCATCCGAAATATTCTCTTTCCTGTTAATTTATAGGATCCGACCTGCCCAATTACGGACAAAGTTGTGATGAGGAAAAGTCCCGCAATCAAGGGCAGTAGGAGTTCTGTGCGAGTCAGCACCGCTAGACCTGCGATTCCACCACCCAAAGCGAGTGAACCTGTATCCCCCATGAAGATACGGGCAGGGGCGGTGTTAAACCATAGGAAACCAAAGCTGGCACCAGCCGTGGCGGCAGCAACCATTGCCAAGTCAAGTGGATTTTGAGTGTTGTAACAAAACTCAGTGAGTTCAAATGCGCAATTTTGTCCATATTGCCAAATTGCCAGCAGCACATAAGCCAAAAAACTCATGATCGCTGCCCCAACCGCCAGTCCGTCAAGACCATCTGTGAGATTCACGCCATTGGTTGTCGCTGTAACTAGGAACCACACCCAAAGTAAGAACAGCCCCAATGGCAGGACGATGCTCGTGTCGCGAACAAAGGAAATTGCCATCGAAGCAGCCGTATTCCCCGTTGCATCGGGGAACTGAACGGATAAATAGGCGAAAGAAAATGCCACAACGGCCTGACCGATTAGCTTTGTCCTAGCTCTAAGACCCGTGCTTCTTTGTTTAAAAATCTTTAAATAATCGTCCGCTAAACCGACTAGTCCCAAACCAACCATGAGATAAAGGACAAGTAATGCCGAGATTGAAACAGGTCGCCAAGTAATTAAATGTGTGAGGAAGTAGCCCCCGAGTACAGCGATGATTATTGCGAGTCCCCCCATGGAAGGGGTACCGCGCTTTCCCTCATGGGCTGGATAAAGCCGTCCTTCTTGGGATGCCCGAATCGCCTGAGAATAACCGTGTTTGCGCAAGAGGTTGATCAATAGAGGTGTTCCAAGAATCGAAATCAAAGTCGCTATCGC
>JAFMCP010000158.1 GCA_017857705.1 Candidatus Nanopelagicales bacterium | reverse complement strand
CTCTTTGTGTTTCGCATTAATTCAGGGATCATGTCGTAAACGGTCACAATGCGCTTGGCATTCTTATAGCGATAAAGACCAGGGGGTAAGTAAAAGGTGTGGTGCACAACTTCAGCTTGACTGTCGAACTGGCCGGGCATCGTCTGCCGGAACAAACCCTGCACCGTTGTCTTGGAACCCGTGGGATTCAGTGCACTGCGCAACTGAGGATCCGTTAACACGTAGTCGTTGATGATTGGCCTGGCAAAAGGAAGAAGATCAACTTCCAGATCCGGATTGGCGAGGTACTGTTTCATTACCTCATAAAAAAGCCTTGAGATGCCACCGTGCTTTTGGAGAGCAAAAATCTGCTCATCAATGGCTACACGCACGCGGCCAGCCTACTTCGAACGATCATCAATTCAAGAAGCGCTAGGCAAAATTCATGCGCTGAAAGCACTAGGCTCGGCATAGTCAAGAAAGGAATTCAGATTGAACCAGTACCTAGTGCTCGTAACACTATTGCTGCTCAATTGCATTGCTGGAGCTTGGATATGGTTCAACATAACTAATCGATCCTTGGAACTAATCGAAGGAATCGGAGCGGGTCTAGCTCTAACTTTCGTCACGATACCCCTCATTGGACTCTTTTTCGCCGGCCGATTTAGCCCACTTTTCATCTGGTTGGTGTTTCCGATTGTCACCCTTGCCCTCACAGCCTCACTCAAACGCGCGCGAAAAATTCCGCTACGAGTTCACATGGATCCCGTTCTCGGGTTCGCCACAATTAGCGGACTACTCCTAGGATTATTTGTTTACCGGCAGCAGATTCTCAACGCCTTCACAGCTGATCAGCTTGACGCTGCCGCCTATCACCCAGACTTACTTCCTTTGGCCCAGATTGCTGAATCAATGAGTTCCAGCGGATTGGTTCAAGGCGGACTGATGAGTGATTGGCCGGTTCGCTATCACTTTTTTAGCAGCTTACTTAGCGGAACACTTGATCAAGCAACAATCAATCAGCCTCTGGTAATGCTAGGTGGAGTAATTCCACTGCTGAGTCTGGTGGGAATCGCCATTCTGGTGGCAGTCCTTGTTCGACAGTTAGTGAATAGCCGGTATTTGCCATCCCTTGCAGTCCTTGCAGTAGTTTTCGGTCGTTACATTGCTGACCCGAGTGGCGTAAATATTAATTTTGACTCAACTTCCCAAATTGCATCCACACTAATACTTCTGTTTCTCTCGATTCAGATCGTCAATGTGGGACAGTCCAATTGGTCAACTGAGCGAATCGCGTTACTCTCCGTCACGTTAATCGCTCTCACCGGAACAAAGTTCAGCGCGGGAGCCGTAGGCCTTGGCATCATTACATTTAGTCTTCTCTTTTCACTCAAAAGTGACCGGACTAAATGGCCTCGTTTCACAACCGTCTTCCTCATTAGCCTCATGTCACTCGCATTACCCGTTTTATTGTTCATGACTGGGCAAAATGATGCAGGGATACTAATCCCACAGAATCCATTCACTTCCTTGGCATCAACGCAGATCCCCGCGGGTCCACTTGCCAGCGGAGCCGTGTTGGCGACACTCCTCGCGCTACTTCCTAGTTGGTCTCCTTCGTTGGTGGGTGTGATTCGGGTTCGACCCATATTGCCTGCACAATCTGGAATTTTTGTCGGTGCGGGACTTGCCGGAGTTTTACCACTAGTGTTGTTTGAAAATGCTGCGCCAAACAACTACTGGTTCCTTACATCCGCGTCAGCAGTAGTTTTGCCGCTGTCTTTGGTTTTCGTCTATCAACTGACTCAACAAATGAAGATCGATGCGAACCGGTTGTTTGTGATCTATATTGCGTTGGCTAGTAGTGCTGCAGCCGTTCTGTGGCCAGTATTGATAGTGAATTTTTCAACGCTCAGTGACTTCGCACAGATCACCTTTATTGTTATTTGGCTATTGATTTCAATCATTTTTGCCACTGGATATCGGGCTCGATCCGGATACGGTTACCGAAAATTAATAGCGATCACTGCGCTGTGGCTCGGTGCACTCAGTCCGATTTACATGGTGGCATCAGAAACAATTGTGACAAGGATGTCACCGATCGCTGAGCAGACTCAGTCAACACCCTCAGATTCTTCAAGTACAACTCTGCCACCTGACTTCCCAATGCCCTCGATCACTGAACTACAAGAGATGACCGATTACCTCACGTCAACTATCCAACCCGGCTCTGAGGTCGCCTTCATCCCAAATTCTTTGGGCATCGTGACCTTGCTCTCAGACACAAGGCCATTTATCTCATCGCAGAATTACGCCGAAGGACTCGGTCCAGCGGGTAGCGAAGCCGAATATCAACGCCGATTGCAGCTGCTCAGTACTTGGGAGACTGACTCAACACCCAGCGCAACCGAACAACTTTGTTCGGAGGGGGTCAGTGTGGTGATCGCAAATAACACTTCACCGGATTTGAATTTCGATCAATTCAATTCAGTGGAAATCGGTAATTGGAGTGTTATTCAACTCTCGTGTTCCAATTAACAAGCTCCCCAGACAGATGTCATTGGGACGGAATTTTTGTCAGTGATCTCGTGACCTGATCAACGTACCCAACCCAATCGGGTACTCGCGCCTGATCTGATTCGCTTACTAACTGCCCCAACGGGTGTGTAAATACCTGATCGAGTGGT
>JAFMCP010000157.1 GCA_017857705.1 Candidatus Nanopelagicales bacterium | reverse complement strand
GCTACGGGACCAACAAAAGAAATATTGACAACACAACTTCTCTCGCAGGCTTATGGCAAGACCATAAATGTTCAGTGGTCATCGGATATAAGCGGCCGTGAAATCGCGATATGTACCGCTAGTTAGTTCTCGTTATCGAGATTGATATTTTGTAAATGTTCAGAGATCTTGCGTGAGATCCTGCCTAGCTCCTCGAATTCACTCGGGGTCAATACGTCCACAAAGTTTTTTCTAACACTAGCCACATGATCGGGTGCGGCACCCTCAATTGTGTCCCAGCCCTCCTGTGTAAGTACCGCCCAGGAACCACGACCGTCATCGGTGCATGGCTCACGAGTTATCAATCCACGTTTGGCTAATCGGTCGCATTGATGGGTGAGTCGACTGCGCGAGGACAGGGTTCGATCGGCTAAATCACTCATGCGGATGCGGCGGTCGGGATTTTCCGAAAGTTGTACCAATATTTCGTAGTCAGCGATTGACAAGCAGTGTTCGGCGCTAAGTTCACGACTAAGTTGATCAGGGAGAAGTCGCGTCATGTCCAGCCAAGCGCGCCAAGATTCTTGTTCCGTCTGACTGAGCCACTGAGTCATGTTGCCAACTCCCATGCTCGAACCCCGCCAATAAGACCCGCCGTATTAGGGACAATCTCACAGCCGGGTATCAAGTCTTCTTCTCGGAGAAGTTTTGCATTACCCCCGCCAATAAAAATTTTATCAGGGAAAAACATGGTTTCAAAGTCAATGAGTGCTTTCGTGACAAGCGGTCGCCATGTTTTGTTGCCCATCAACTTGCGTTGCGCGTCACCAATGGCGATGTCGATATTGGTACCAGCAAACGAACCATGGGACAACTCCATGTGCGGAAGTAGGTGGCCATCATTAAACACACCGGTGCCCACACCTGTGCCCAAAGTAACTACAAACTCTAAGCCAACTCCCGTCACGACAGCACACCCTTGCATATCGGCGTCATTGATTACCAGAGTAGGAACTTTCAAGAGTTCGGTAATTCGGTCTTGGAGTGGATAGCCGTTCCATAGTGCGAAGAGTTCCGGATCGCGGGGACCACTTTTTACTGCTCGCGAATACGCGGTGGCGCGATAGATGTGCCCATTACGAACCATCGCGGGGAAACCGACCGAGGTCCGATCAAATGAGGGTTGGTCGGCGACTAGTTCATGGACTATTTCCAGAAACAGTTTTGGAGGACACGGGTAGGGGGTATCAATGCGAGAGCGATCAGAGACTGGCTCACAGGAGTCGTTGAGAACTATGGCCTTGATCCCGCTACCGCCAACATCAAGTGAAAGTGTGAAGGTCATTGCGGGGGAGTCTAGATGGTGGGGTCGGCAAGTGTGAGGATCTCGGCTCCATTTTCGCGAACCACCAAAGTGTGCTCGAATTGTGCGGTCCAACTCTTGTCTTTGGTAGTTGCGGTCCAATCGTCGGTCCACATGTCAAATGCGATAGTTCCCAGAGTGAGCATGGGCTCAATGGTGAAGGTCATACCGAGTTTGATCTCCTGATCAGCGTGTGGGTCATCAAAATGCGGGATTATCAAGCCGCTATGAAATGCGGTACTGATTCCGTGCCCGGTAAAGTCGCGAACCACTCCATAATTGAACCTCTTTGCGTAACTCTCAATTACTCGACCAATGACATTTATCGGGCGACCAGGTTTTACAGCTGCTATGGCACGCATGGTCGCTTCCTTGGTGCGTTCGACAAGAAGGCGCGCTTCTTCATCAACGTTTCCGCAGAGAAATGTGGCATTAGTGTCTCCGTGAACCCCACCAATAAATGCGGTGATGTCGATATTGCAGATATCGCCATCTTCGAGCACTGTCGTGTCTGGAATTCCATGGCAGATTACTTCGTTGAGTGAGGCGCAGAGACTGCGGGGATAACCTCGATAACCCAAAGTTGACGGGTAAGCGCCGTGATCACAGAGGTATTCGTGCCCGATTCGGTCAAGTTCCTCGGTTGTAACACCGGGGGTGACGGCCTTGCCCACCTCCTGTAGTGCATTGGCGGCAAGCTTTCCGGCAATTCGCATAGCGTCAATTGTTTCTTCGATTTGAACCTCTGACCCGGAGAAAGGACTGGGCCCACGCTTGCCCACATACTCTGGGCGAGCAATATTTACCGGAACCGTGCGTAGAGGACCTAAAACTCCGGGTGTCAGGGGTGCACGCGTGCGCAGGCTCATGAGTACAGTCTATTGCGCGTTAGACTCGCAGCCGAAACCTCATATATTTGTTGGTGCAACCACGATAAAGATTCACAAGGGAGAGACATGAGTTGGTACTACTGCCTAGAGCACATGAAGTCAGAACCAGAAGAGGGCTGCCCGAACTCTGAGCGCATGGGGCCCTACGCGACCCAAGCTGAAGCAGATGCAGCTATTGAGCACGCTGCTGAACGTAATGCTGCATTTGATGCTGACGAGGACTAATACCGGCATCAGATCTCACCAATAATCGATGAAAAAGGACCCGCACATTGTGCGGGTCCTTTTTATGAAGTAAAAACTTCAGAGGAAGACTACTTGCGACGTACTGCCTTCTTTGCTGCCTTGCGTGGAGCTGCCTTCTTGACAGTGCGCTTGGCTGCTGTCTTCTTTGCTGCTTTGCGTGGAGCTGCCTTCTTGACAGTGCGCTTGGCTGCTGTCTTCTTTGCTGCTT
>JAFMCP010000156.1 GCA_017857705.1 Candidatus Nanopelagicales bacterium | reverse complement strand
GAACCGTGCTCTATACCTTCTGGCCCTATAACGTGACACTCATTTCATTTCTCGCAATAGCGGCAGTATGGGGATTGGCTCGCATGCGCACTCAACCCGTTCTTGGGTCGGCTGTGAGTGCCAGTGCAGTGCTGGGTTTGCAGTTAATGCGTTCGACTTTTGTTTGGGTGTTCGTGCTTGTGTGGTGCGTGTTCCTATTTGTTCTACTGGTTCGGGAGCGCTCCGGTCGCCGGATAGTGCTCAGTGCTCTACCAGTATTTATTGTTTTGATCTTCAGTTTGTTAGCCCAGGGGTACTACTGGGTGAACTACCAAATGCCGGCCATGAGTTCCTGGAGCGGCCAAAACGTTGCTAAAGCTTTGCTCACCTCCGGTCAACTGAGCGTGACGGATTCGGCGCGAGAACAGATTTCGGCTGACCCGTGCCTGTCCTCATTGTTGGTGGCCTATGAATCCCAAACATTGAACGTTTGGGATCCAGGCGGTCTGGTGAACTTGCCCGGCTGCCAGTCTTTGGTGGTTGCTGCTGAGCGGGGTATTCCTGCATGGGATGAGGACTACCGCGAGAGTGGCGAGTTGAATTACAACTCTCGCCTAGCCTTGGCGGCATCGGGTGAGTGGAATCAGCTGATGACGATCATCGTGACAAAAGATCCACTGCAACTTGTGAGAATGGCGATTACCACCGACACCGGACCTAGGGGATCAGGGATCGGTATCTATCTCGATCCATCTGATGAATTCCCTTGGCTGGATCAAACTCGATCCGTACTTCCACTGGGTTCGATCACCGGCTTGTTGAGCATTGTGTTCGCCCCAGCCTTAGTGGTTTTGATCTTGATTGGAATCGGTCAGTCGATTTTTGTTCGTACTTCTTTCCTTCGTCGCAATGTCGTGTATTGGGGGGCCCTGGGAATTGTGATCTTTCATGCGGCTGCAAGCACGTTGGCTGAGTACGCCGAAAACATGCGTTTTAGAGCGGAGATCGATCCCCTATTACTTTTACTCGGAGTGATCTCGCTGTATGCAATCGCGAGTTCCTCCACTGAATCGCGCGTACTCACTGAGCCGGAGTGATGTTGCTCGTGGAATTCCTGACAGTTCTGCTCATCCCGCAAGGAACGGATCAATGTTGGGGGAACTTTCCGGTTTGCTCTGGAATGCCTTCAGAAGGATTGACCCCTCGAGGGAGTGAAATCAGCGACGGGTTCACACACCAGCGGTGAATTAAATATTCCCCTGCTTAATTGCCTCTTCAATCCAGGGAATTACTTCGTCGAGCATGACATCAAGCGTTGTCGTGGCTTCAAAACCCAAAACCTCTTTCGTCTTTGTGACATCAGGAATTCGCTTTTGGACATCGTGCTCAAACGGGGTGTCACAGGTGTAATTGAAGGCAACACCAGGCTTGACCTTGTCCCAAATCACTTCAGCAAGTTCAAGCACCGTGTGGGACTGCGCGGTGGAAAGGTTGAAGTCGTTATTGATTGCCTCGGGGGAGAGCATTGCCGCCACAATTCCCTTGGCCAAGTCGCCGCCGTAGGTGTAGTGGCGCACTTGTTGGCCGTCACCCAGAAGGTGCAGCGGGTCTTGGCCCTTAATGATTTTCTGAACAAGATCAGGGACGACGTGGCTCATGGCCAGTTCAATGTTGCCCGACATTACTTCAATGTCACCCAAAGCCTTACGTTCGCCAATTCCCACACAGTTAAATGGGCGACAAATGGTGAAAGGAACTTTGTATTGATCCCAGGCTGCGCGGGCAAAGTACTCAACTGCGAGCTTTTGAAAACCGTAACTTGATAGAGGTGGGGGAACAATTAGTTCGTCGCCCTCTTTGGACGGCCAACGGTCGGTTGACTCAAAAACCATGGAACTCGAAAGGTAGGTGACCTTTTTCAAAGGCCCCTCGTTTTTAATTGTTTGGATTGCCGCGTCACAGGTTGAAGCAATAATTCGCTCGTTTTGAGCCAGTAGGTCATAGGCGTACGTGTGGAAGTAGGAGATGCCTCCAATGAGAGCCGCGCCAGCAATAACGTGATCAACGTCGGCCATCAGGTCGACCATGAGTTTGGTTTCTTCAACGTCACCACGCACGAAATGGTAATTCGCGTTCGCATCAAACGAGCGGGTTACTTCACCGTACTTGGAAAGGTTGTCAATCCCGACAACTTCCATTCCTTGGTCGAGCAGCTCCTGGACAATGTATCCGCCAATAAAGCCAGCGCTACCGGTGACGAGAACCTTCACTATTTTCCTTCTTCCTGCTTTGACTTCAATTGATCGACGGTTAATTCAGGTCCGTAGGCGAACCGGTACCACTTCAGATATTTGGGAATCCACTTTTTCAACATGAAACGTGACTCACCCGCATCCCGATCTAACCAGATTGTGGGCACTTCCGCGATCGGGCGACGTAGCCTGCGAGCCTTGGCCACGAGTTCAAGGGCGATTTCAAACCCGGAGTCACTCTCGATACCAACTTCCTCCACAAATGAGCGGCTGTAGGCCTTATAGGAATTCGTCGCATCAGAAGTAGTGACTCCAGCGAAAATCTTGAGTGACTTGCCTGCTGAGCGTGAAAGGAATGCTTTAAACCGTGGACCACCGATCTGCTGGCCACCAGGCATGTATCGGGAGGCGGCAGCGATCACGCAACCCCGATCAACAAGTTCCACGAGGGTGTCA
>JAFMCP010000155.1 GCA_017857705.1 Candidatus Nanopelagicales bacterium | reverse complement strand
TGCGAACTGGTCCCTTGGGCGATTACAACCCCGCCCGGTGTGGGCTCGGCGGCGGAAGCGCTACTGAAACCCGCCATTGTGAGAGCGGAGAGCATGAGAAGTGAAGTGGCTGTGGCGGTGAAGAGTTTTGTTTTCATGTTCAAGGTTTACCCAGATTCACCCAGATGGAAACGAGAAGAATTTCCCTGTGGACAACTCTTTATCGTGCTTGCAGGTTGGTGACCTTGACGAATTGGTCAATGAGCCCGCCTGCGGGGGTGCAGCCTGGTAACTCTGAACTGATCTCGACGTTGAATGGTTCCAATAATCCTTGTGAATCCGGTAAATCTGTTGGGTCGATCGTGAGGGAAAAGGCGCCGGGGGCGGTGACCTGAACAGAATTCTCGATGGATTCTGGGCTTTGGGTCAGCGAGACGGTGACCGGGGTTGTGAGTTCCTCCGCGCACTCAGGGATCTCAATCGATCCGCTGATTGTGTTTATGCCAACGGTGGGATCGAGTTGGGTGAGGGTGAAAATACCAGTGGGTTTGGTGGTCCACCACCAGTAGTCGGAGCCCTTTGACCCGCGAGGTGAAATGGATTGCAGGTCAGGTGTGAGTACTGGGGCATAGAAAAAGTCTTTGCGCTCTTGATCCCATTTGGTGGGTTGCATCAGTTCGGCATTGGAATTGATGGTGAAAAATGCCCAATACGGTTGGCCTTTGGGAGTGAATGTGAGAATCGGGGAACCGAATCGCTCGGTTAATTCGGTCAGGACACGAGCTTGGGCTGGGCGAACAAAAGCGCGAAGGTCAACATGGATTCCGCAGAAGCCTGAGCGGGCAAGTAAGTCGGTTGTCGCTGAATCAGGGATCTCCGGAAGGGCGTTGTACCAAGCGGCAGCCGAAGTGTTTTTCACGGCGCCATAGGTCCACGATTTTGTTGGGTCATTTAGTGAGGTCCAAAAATGTTCGTAATCATTCATTCCCAGAAGATTGCCGTTTTCCGGGTACTTCGCAGCAGGTAGTTGTAGGACACCGCAGTTTTGTTCGATCACGTTATTGATCAGCCCGGTGTATTGAATCGCATCCCTTGTTGTTTGCGCGGCTGCACCGGTCGCTTCGCGGTAGGTGTTAGTAAATGGAAGGACTTGAGTGATTGTTGTGATGGCAATGATGGCAGTTGCAAGAATCCAGATTGCCGTGATATTTCTTCGGCGATGTGTTGAGCCCTTTGTTGCATTGTGTTTCTTTTGTTGCGACCAGTTCGCCAGGATCGTGGCCACGAGCAGCAATACGATCAGCAAAATAATGGGAAGAAACCGGTTCCAAGCGCGGATTTGCGGGGAGACGAGACCGGCGAAAAGGTAGTTAGCACCCCACGGAATAAAAAATAGAATGGAAACCGCGAGCATGCTGGTGAGCAGGCCAAGGTTACGTCGAAGCGAAGTGAAAGCGGCGAGGGCAATCGTGATGAGTGCAAGGAAAGTAATCACGGTTCCGAAGTTCGCGATTTCAGTGTTCTCCAATGCGGGTGCTGCGGATACAGCTTCGAGAATCTTGGTGTTATAAAAATCTAGGAAACCAATGGGTGCAGGAAGTACTCCGGCAGCCAGATTGCCGGCGAAAATCACCGACTCGTAGGGCAGTCGAACGGCAAGGGGTGCAAAGGGTGGGTCAGCGATTCGTGCGATTAAGGCGGGAATGTAGGCAAGGACAATTAATGATGCGATAGCAAGGAGGGGAATCGCGTTGCGTATCAGTGCTGCACCGCGTTGGCCTTGGGCAAGATTCCACAGCCACGCGGTGGCCATCAGAATTAAAGCGAACGCAGCGAAATAAATCCCCGACCAAGCCGTGACCAGAACGAGAGCTGCTATTGCTCCTCGTTTGAGGACAGTATTTTTCCGGCTGCGGGAGGCATCACGTTTGAGCCATTGGTTGACCCGGCCGCTACCAATAAGTTGAGCAAGAATCACCGCGGTTACGGCGCTGTAGAGAACACCCAAGTAGGTGTGACCAATTCCGCGGGAGAAATGAAACGGAATGAAAGTAAATGTCAGGGCAAGTGCGACTGCAAGTGGTCCACGCAAACCGGTTAAGCGAATCGAGATGTAGGCCAATGCGCCCACGAGCGGGAAACTCAACACGAGTAGCAGGTTGATTCCAAGGTATGGGTTGCCCGAGATCGTGTTCACCAGTTGCGCGAACGTGTTTTGGGTGATGTCAATGCTGGGGAAGAGGTTGGAGTTCATCCCTAATGGGTAACCAAATGAAGTGCTGTTACTGAACCACAGCCAGTTCCATTGATTCGCATTCACATATGAACTGAGCGTGTCCCCGGCGCCCCAGGCTGAGGTGATGTTGCGTAATGCGGGAGCGAGGGCAATCAGACTCAGGAGAAAGGAGAGGAGCGCCGTGGCGGTAATTTCCCACCAAAATGCATTCCTTGAAAAGGTGGACGTTGAATGCGCCCCCCGGCCTACAGTTCTTGCAGTGTTTACAGTGCTCAAGACGCCGTTCGAGTAACTATGAGATTCGCGTTGGCAAATGTCACGCTGCTGCTAAACACCGTGGTGTCGAGAGTGTCATTGAGAGTCTGCGCGGTCGTTGCTGATTTAACTCTGATGGTCATGCCCCTGAAGACGGAGGTGCGAATTGAACCGTTACTGAGGAACTCACGCGAATCAATAGTGTCGATCAGGAACATGGTGTCGTTGAAACCAGTATTGAGTTTGCAGTCAATCACTCGTGCGCGAGTGTCAATTGT
>JAFMCP010000154.1 GCA_017857705.1 Candidatus Nanopelagicales bacterium | reverse complement strand
GCCGATGCAATACGTATTGCTGGATCGGACCCGCAGTTATGGGGGGACATTTTGCAAGGAAACGCTGTGGAAATTTCACGCGTCCTGCGCAGAGTCAGCACTGAACTAGCCGAGTTGTCCCTAGCACTTGAAACGGAGGACAGGGAACGGGTTGAGCACACACTTCGAGCGGGGAATGAAGGTAAATTGCGGATTCCCGGCAAACATGGAACTGGGCAAAATCGATTTGAATCGGTCAACGTCATGATCTCCGACCAACCTGGTGCGCTCGCTGAACTCTTTTCTGGTGTTGGATCCTTAAAAATTAACCTTGAGGACGTGCGAATAGAACATGTAATGGGTGCTCCAAGTGGAATTGTTCAACTTTATGTACCGGCCGGTCAGTCAGAAGCCCTCGACCAGGGGCTACAGGAACAGGGCTTTGATACCCGAGGTCGGCAATGACCACAAAGACCCTGGCCCTTGATGGTCCCGCAGGATCAGGGAAGTCTTCGGTGAGTCGGGCGGTTGCCCAACATCTTGGTTGGGTGATGCTTGACACCGGTGCCATGTATCGAGCAATTACCTGGGCAGTCCTGCAGGCCAATATTGATCTCGATGATCACGAGGCGGTAGCGCAACAAGCACGAAACACAACGATTGAGATCACGACAGATCCAGGAAATTTCAGTATTTCAGCCAATGGAGAAGACGTCACCAGCGCAATTCGGTCACCTGAGGTGAGTGCAGCCGTGAGTGCTGTGAGCGCGGTGCCACAAGTGCGGGAACTCCTCGTCCAGCTTCAGCGTCAGGCTGTCGCAAATTCGAACTTTGGAATAGTGATTGAGGGGCGCGATATTGGCACTGTCGTTCTACCTGATTCCAAGCTCAAGGTTTTTCTCACGGCAACGCCCGAGGCCCGAGCCAGAAGACGCAGCCTGGAAGTGGACCCGCTCGCGAGTAGCGAGACAATCGCGCAAACCCAAGAGGAATTGCTCCTGCGTGATACCAAGGACTCCGGCCGGGAGCACTCACCCCTAAAGCCGGCACCGGATTCACAATTACTGGACACGAGTGATCTGAGCCTGGAACAAGTGGTGGATCAGTTGGTCATTTTGGCCCATAAAGCCTATTCTTGAGCACACATTCACAAGCCCTCTGCAGAGTAGGGCAGTGCACCTGTGTACTTTGGGGAGTCGTCGCAGTGGCGCGGAAGCAAGTGAAATCGATGAAAATGTGAAGGCGAGCGAACAGCGACATGGATGAAAATGACTTCGAATCAGTTGACCCGGTTGATCCAGCTGAGGCAGTTGATCTAAAAGACTTAATCGACGACGATGACTCTGATTTTGAGCCCATGGATGAGGATGCGCTGCTTGCGGCTGCTCTAGTCGCCGTCCGCGAGGAATTTGGTGAATTTGATGCCGATCTAGCGGATATGGCGTCGACCGCGAACCTTCCTGTTGTGGCAATCGTTGGTCGTCCCAACGTGGGTAAATCGACTCTGGTGAACCGCATGATTGGTCGCCGAGAGGCAGTCGTTGAAGACGTTCCCGGGGTGACTCGAGATCGGGTGAGTTACGAAGCCGAATGGAATGGCCGAAAGTTCCTCGTCATGGATACTGGCGGCTGGGAGCGCAATACCCGTGGTATTCATGCCCAGATTGCGGCACAGGCTGAGCGCGCAATCAATGAATCCGATGTCATCGTTTTCGTCGTTGATGCAATGGTGGGTGCGACTACAACGGATGAGTCAGTTGTAGAAGTTATTCGCAGATCCGGTAAACCCGCAATTCTTGTTGCTACAAAAGCCGATGATCACAATGCGGAACTGGAAGCAACAGCATTGTGGGGGCTAGGTTTGGGTGAGCCACATCCGGTTTCCGGTCTACATGGCCGTCGCTCAGGCGATCTGCTCGACGCAATCGTGAAAGTGCTTCCGGAAACGGGATCAGGTCAAAGTAAGGAGGGCGCACCCAGAAGGGTCGCGTTATTGGGTAAGCCAAATGTTGGCAAGTCCTCACTGCTGAACGCCCTTGCAGGCTCAAACCGAGTTGTGGTCGACGACGTCGCGGGCACAACGGTTGACCCTGTAGACGAACTGGTCGAGATTAAAGACCGGCTGTGGTGGTTTGTTGACACCGCAGGTATTCGGCGCCGGGCCAAGGAGGCTTCCGGTCACGAGTATTACGCGACATTGCGTACCCAGGCGGCACTTGATCGCGCTGAGGTAGCAATTGTCCTTGTCGATGCTTCTGAGCCATTGAGCGAACAAGATCAGCGAATCATTACCATGGTGATTGAGTCAGGTCGGGCACTCGTTATCGCCTTTAATAAGTGGGATCTCACCGATGAGGACCGCCGAGGTTATTTGGCAAAAGAGATCGATCGGGATTTAGCCTCAGTGGCTTGGGCCCCCACGGTCAATATCTCAGCCAAAACAAAGCGTCACGTCGAGAAGTTGGCACCGGCACTGGAGTTGGCTCTGGACAACTGGGACTCGCGCATTCCGACCGGTGCACTCAACCGGTTTATCGCTGATCTGACTGCAGCGCACCCCCATCCACTACGTGGTGGCAAGCAGCCGCGCATCCTTTTCGGAACCCAAGTATCCGCATCACCGCCAACATTCGCACTCTTCACCACCGGCTTCTTGGAGGCCGGATACCGCAGATTCATTGAACGTCGCTTGCGCGAGGACTTTGGGTTTGACGGAACTCCGATTCGAATCGTTATGCGTGTGCGTGAAAAACGGTCACGCCGATAGAGGTGCTCAATCGGTTTCGCAATCATGAGATAGGG
>JAFMCP010000153.1 GCA_017857705.1 Candidatus Nanopelagicales bacterium | reverse complement strand
GTGAAATCCAAGCCGACTGGATAGTCCCAACCGATAACAAAAATGGTGATTACGCACTGCTCACCTGCGAGCAAGCCGCAGCCCTAATCAGTATTCCCTTCGACACTCCCATGCATGTTTCTGAACTCCCGGGCGCAGTTGCAGCTGCAATAAGAAATATGCAGGCACCAACAATCACCGAAGCAGAACTTGAGTCCCGCTACGACCTCTGGTTTCTCCCTGAAGTGTGTTACACACCCAAAGTCCTCAAAAGATTTGAGCGAATCCAAAAAACCACAAGAACAGCCATGATCGGCTACGACTCACTTCCCATGAGTGACCCCTATAACTACAAGTTCACCCCGGGAACCTTGGCCACCGTGAGTGAATACTTCCGGCTCATTGCCACCACCAACATTTTGCTGTGCATCAGTGAGTTCACCAAAGACCAAGCACTCACATTTCTACGCAGAAGCCCGGAGCTCACCACCGAAGTTATTCACCCCGGCGGTGACCACATTTCCGCCCACGTTTCCGACAACACCAACACAACAAAGACCTACCTGCGCGTTGGCACCATGGAAGCTCGTAAGCAGCCGGTCGAAATCCTCAACGCATTCCTGCATGCCCGAGAAAACGGAAACCTCAAAGCAGAACTCCACTTTGTCGGAGCACCCGCTCGCGTGGACGTTGACATTAACTTTGCTATTGAACGAGCAATCAGTGAAGGCGCCCCCGTGCGTTGGACCACAAATGCAAGTGACGAACAAGTAATGGATTTGGTGAGAGAGGCTGATGCATTCCTCTCCTTTGGTCGCGAAGGTTATGGAATTCCCGTACTTGAAGCCATTCAACTGGGCACCCCGGTGTTCTTTGACGGAACCCAGCCCGCAGCCGAGCTCATGCAAGGACACGGCGCCTACAAAACTTCAATTGACCACGCCTTCCAAGCACCACTGCCACGGGCTATCACGCGTGAAGACCAAGAGCACGTACCCACCTGGAAGAATTACGCTCGCGACATCGCACATTTATTGAGCAAGGCTCAACAGGAGGGTTCGTCATGAAAGTTGCAATCGACGAACAAATCTTTGCCCTGCAAAGACACGGCGGGATTTCTCGCCTCTTTTACGAATTAATATCTCAGTACCGAAACAATCCGGACTTCAACGTAGAGGTTTTGCCCTTTGACCGACCGATTATTAGTGAGTATGTGATCGGGGACGTTCCCCTTCGCGACTATTTGAACGCGACTGCATCCAATCGAACCATCACCGGATTGTTCAAACAAGCAGCCCCGGGGAAATTTGATAGGCACGCACAAATCGTTCACCACACGTTCTACCTACCCCCAGGGCTTTATCGCTATAAGCAAGCCAAACGAATTGTCACCGTTTACGACATGATTCCTGAGATCATGCAACACACGAAACGTCGACTGGACTTTGCCACTCGCAAACGCAAATTCCTAGAAGCGGCTGACCACGTCACCTGCATTTCACAGTCAACACTCAATGACGTGAAGCGGATCTGGCCTGATCTGCAGGTCCCCATGTCGGTGACCCACTTGGGCGTTAACCCGGCTTTCACACCAACAGCTGTCCACGACCAATCACTCCCGGAAAACTATATTTTGCATGTGGGTAACCGCGCCGACTACAAAGATGCTTGGACATTGACGCAAAGCTTTCAGAAACTTGCCCCGGAATTCCCCGACCTCAAACTGCTCTATGTTGGCGGTGGCAAGCCAACTCCAGCCGAACAGGCCCAGTGGGGGAGTAATATCCAGTGGTTGCAAGCTCCCGAAACCCAACTACCCTCGATTTACGCCCAAGCACGTCTATGTGTGGTTCCTTCCCGCTATGAAGGTTTCGGGTTGCCAGCCCTTGAAGGATTAGCCGCAGGTACCCCTCAAATCCTCGCTGACACCTCTTCTCTGCCCGAAGTGGGTGGCAACGCCGCCCGCTACTTCACCCCCGGAAATATCCCCCAACTCACAGATTTGATCTCTGAAGTACTCACCAACCGCCAATTAGCCAAGGAAATGAGCGAATCTGGCTTAGAGCAGGCCAAGAAGTTCACCTGGCACGGCTACGCCCAAGCCACCGCCAACGTATACACAAAGACATTGGGCTAGCGTCTTCCCATGACTTCCAGCAAGGTTCTGATCGCGATTCCCGCGTGGAATGAGGTCCTCTCTATTGCTGGTGTAATCCAAGAGATCAAGTTGCACCGCCCCGACGTGGACATTTTGGTTGTCAATGACGGCTCAACCGATGCAACACCCGCGGTTGCCCGAGCAGCAGGAGCCACGGTCGCGAATCTCCCCTTCAATGTTGGTGTGGGCGGCGCAATGCGAACCGCGTTTCTCTACGCCCAGCGTCAAGGTTACGAATGCGTAGTTCAAGTTGATGCTGACGGTCAACATGAACCAGCAGAACTTGACCACCTAATTGAGAAACTCAATTCCTGCGACATCGTGGTGGGAACCCGCTTTCACCTGCATTCAACATATAACGTGAAAGGTCCGCGCCGTTGGGCCATGCGTTTACTTTCAGGAACACTCTCGCGAATGGCCAAAACCCCGATCACTGATCCCACCTCAGGATTTCGCTCCGCTGGCCCACGAGCTATTGACCTGTTCAGTGGGAACTACCCGGCGGAATACTTAGGTGACACGGTCGGTTCGCTCGCAATTGCAATCAGAACCGGACTCAAGATCGAAGAAACCCCGGTGACCATGTATTTCCGTGAGTACGGTCGGCCGAGCAAAAACGCATTGTGGTCTGCGCTGTATTTAGGCCGGGCCTC
>JAFMCP010000037.1 GCA_017857705.1 Candidatus Nanopelagicales bacterium | reverse complement strand
TGAATTTTTCACCAGGGGGCGCCGCGAATGTGGCGGCTGGTTCTGAAGGTGCGTCCTTTAAAGGGTTCTCTGTTCTCCAACGCAGAGCATTGAGGAGATCAGGTACGGGCTTTGTCGCTCAAGAGGATGCGGAATCGGTTGCGGTTCAAGGAAAGGGCGTAAAAGCGGATCCGGACGTGCACGCTTCTTACGATGAACGCTCAGATTCGGATAGCACTACAAGGGTTGTTACCTCTGCCAGTCACACCTTGCCGAAAAATGTTGTGAATGCAGTCGCTAAAAGTGCTGGGAGCAGTCCAGACTCAGTTGAAGTGTTGCGCGGCCCTGCCGTGGACTCCCGGGCAAAATCAATTAGTGCCGAGGCATATACAGAGAATGGGCAGGTGCACATTCCAGGGAAGGCCTCACTAGATAGTCGCGCAAATCAAGTCTTGCTAGCTCATGAGGTCACGCACCTTGTTCAGCAACGTGCGGGGGCGCTCCCTTTGGAGCACACGAGTGGTGGTCAGCAACTTGAGGCGCAGGCGCTTCAGGCGGAAACGCATGTAACGGGGGCGCGCGTAACTCAACCAGGATCATTGCCGTCTTCGGAGCAGCCTCGGGTGCCGGCGAAATCGTATGTTCCGCGTGCCATTTCGCATCACGGGCAATCACAGTCGCCTCAACCGGCAGACAGTGAGCCGGTATCCAAATGGCGGGGATCAAATGGCTCTGCAGTATTTGGGGTAGCTGGGCTGGCAAAGTTGACTTCACCACAAAAACCGAGTCAGGCGGGTACGACATCGATGGGCAGGGAAGGTACACACCCTGATCAAGCCCCGGTGGTGTCTACAGGTGCCATTCATGTGCCTCTGGAACACCGAGTTGTCACGCAATCTCGGCCGCAAAATCAATACAACGACTCTTTGTCACAGGAACTTTCAGCTACTCGATCTGGTTCTGGAGACGCCGCTCGCCGAGAAACAGGCGGCATTTCGGTGTCGGGATCCTCCTCGGGTCGAGGGGTGCTCCAGCGAAGAGCTGCTAATACCCCGGCGCCCGTAGTTGATCGGGCGCCCACGGAACCTAACCCCCCTAGAGTCAAGAAATTGAGTCCAGCCCAAGCACGGGACTCGGTTCGGGTTGAGTCTTCTGCGAGCGCCACAGATGCTGAGTGGCTGGACAGGCACTCACGAGCGCTGTATCCGCTGATTCGTGATCTTTTACGAGCCGACCTCTTGCGCGACCGGGAGCGTAGGTCAAAAATGATGAGGGAATACTAGGGTGTTAGGAGGAATATCTCGTGAGTTCGCCATTGCCGTTTGACCCCGGAAACACAGCCACGAATTTTGTCGGTTTCAACCTCAGCGTTGACGTAGTGGGTGGAGACGAAAATCTGGGGGCTAACTGGTTGACGTTGGACATGGGTTCGACCAGCCTGCAAGCATCCGATGCTCCCGCCGGCGGTTACCAGCTTTCCCGATTCCAACTACTGGGGGAGCTGTCCTATGGTGATGTGACTCTGTCGCGCCCTTGGACGCCCAATCAATCCGGTTGGATTCCAATGTGGTTCGCGCTTGCTGAGCAATACGGTGGCACGACTGTTGGAATTACTATTAATTATCTGGATGCATCAGGGATCCTTAAACACGTTACTTACAATTTCAAGAACGCATACCCGGTCAGTTGGAATCAGCCTGAATTTGCGGCCGTCCCAACTGGGGAAGCTATTCCCCGGATCGAAGAGTCCATTACATTTAGTCACTCGGGATATTTTGACACCGATGGGTTGGCTCCGGGGATTGATACCGCAGAGGCGGTTCAGCCGTGCAAGCTAGTGATATTGCCCGGATCGGGCGGCAATTCTTCTGGAATCGCCAGCGCGCTTTCGGCGCTTACCTCGTGGACGTTGCCGGGAAGCGCAAATGGTGTGTCCATGTCTAATCAGACATCAAGTGATGCGGCCAGCTTGTTGGGCCCTTACCCTGCTGTGACTTTTTGGGTACCACCTCAGACAATCCATGTTTCCAAGTCTGCAGATTGGGACGTGACTCAGTCTCCGAGCGCTTCGGGATCTGGTCCAGTCTCTTGGAATGGAACCCTGCCGACCACAATGGATTTCGACTTTATTTTAGACGGCTCCAGTTCAGACCTCAATGCAGCTCAAGCATCCAAAACCGAGGGCGAAGGCCTCAGCACCAGTAATTCATCAAAATCAGTTTTGCCCACGGCTGAGCAGCTTCTGGCTTTATGCGAAGTTGACGAAACGAGTGAAGTGCTTGGATTTGGCAGTGCACCGCTTGTCGTTCTTGTCTGGGGACAGCTTGTGTCACCCGTGTCCTATGTCAAATCAATTGACCTAAAATTTACGAAATTCAATAGTTTTGGTCAGCCGATTCGGGCCGAGGGAAGCCTCTCTCTTTCCGCGTACCCGGTGTATGACGCGCTGCAGAATCCCACTTCAGGTGGAGAATCGCCGAGACAAAGTGCGATTCTTCATGAAGCGGACACGTTAGCGCATGTGGCCTTTCGAACGTATCAATCACCCGCGCGATGGCGTGACTTAGCCGAAGCCAACGGGATCACTGATCCAATGCGTCTTTCACCAGGTACTCGACTGCTGGTTCCTTCACCCGACGAATTGCCTACTCGCGGTGAATCAAATCGTGCAAGAAGCAAGATTCATGGGGTTTTGCGAGAGCCGCCCAGTAAAACTGCATCGACAAATACTCTGCCAGGGAAAGCATGAATCCATTTAATTCCGCTGGCGTCGAGTTACGTGTGTATGTGGACGAAGTCCCACTGTTGGAAAGCTCTACCGCGCGCGTGCGAAACATCACCGTGGAGTCTCAGTTCTTTCTCCCTTCTCTGTGCGAAATTGAATTGGTGGACAATGAAGTTATGGAGCTGGAACAAGCGCGCCTGATTCCTGGGGCCCTTGTTCAAATTCGCGCGATGGCTTCAGAAGACCCGACAGGTATGGTTATTTTTTCTGGAAAAATTGAGTCGGTTGAGTTGCGATACGAAAATACTTCAGGTGTTCGGAGCATTGTTCGTGCATACGATGTTGCTCACAAGATGATGCATGGGCGAAAAACGCGGGGTTTCCCTATGTCTATTTACTCTGAAGTCGTGAGTGCAGTGGCGCTTGAACATGGAATAGAAGTCGTAGCCGAACCTACCGAGGTTGTTTTTCCAAGTGTTGTGCAAGCGAATGAATCAGACTGGGATTTTTTGTGTCGATTGGCTCGAGAAGTGGGCATGGTGTTGTACGTATCAGTTGACCCTGAACTTGGCATCCAGTACTTAAATTTCTCGCTGATGGCTCCTGCAGAGAGCGCCCCACCGGCTGTTGGCGGTGAAGGATCCCCATACTCTTTCGAAATTGGTGGTGAATCATTAATTACTTTGCGGGCAACGGCAACCGCTTCGGGGTTGACGGCGATCGCGTCCTCCCGCGGGTGGGATCAAACGCTTGCTACTCCGGGAATAGGTGAGGGTCCAACTGGTGGAGATGCGGCCCTAAATACGCTGCCACCAGCGGCACTGGCCGCGGAATTTGCCGGCTCGCAGCAGATTGTCAGTCTTGAAAAGTTTGGTATTAATGAGGCCGCGGTCGAAGCGGCATCTGTAGGATTGGGTCAGCGCATGGCAGGCGCGTATTCCAATATTGAAGCCATAGTGCGAGGAAACCCTTTCTTGCATCCGAATGTGGCCATCAGTATTGGCAAAGCGAGTAATTTGACCGGCGACTACACGATATCTGCGGTGACGCATACCTTTGAGCCGGCAGTTTTCGGGTATCGAACCTCCTTTTCTTGCGCTGGTTTTGAAGATCGAACTTTGACCGGCCTTCAAGACGCGGCCGAGCTGGCTGGAAGATTGACAGGCGTGTATCCCGCGATCGTGACGGACGTTGAGGACCCAGAGCAGCTGAGCCGCGTGCTTCTTAGTTTCCCGTGGCTCGACGAGTCTTATGTCAGCACGTATGCACGGGTTGTTCAAGTTGGCGCAGGCCCAGGGCTGGGAATGCAAATCCTGCCCGATCCGGGCGATGAAGTTTTGGTCGCGTTTCAGAACGGACAGTTGGATTCTCCATACGTGCTCGGGGGCTTGTACAGTGCAGAGCGAATGGGAGCTGTTCCCCCGGAGATCTTGGTTGAAGGAACCACTATGGTTCGCGCGTTCACTTCTCGCGACGGACACCAGATCCTTTTCAATGATAACCCGGAAGATACAAGCGTGACACTACAAACTACCTTTGGCGCTAGCTGCATAATCAGGATGTCCCCGGAAGAAGGAATCTTGATCACGACCATAGATGGTCAACCTATTATTCTCAGCAGCGATGCCGAAGTCACCGTGAATGCGGGTGGGATGGTCGAGGTGAATGCTACCGATGTGAACATCACAGGAGAAGCATCGATCCTAATGGCGGCTCCAGAAGTGTCAATTACTTCAGAAGGTGATTTGAATATTACCTCCGGGGGGGAACTAGCACTTACAGGAATGTCAATCACCATCAGTTCGGGCGCAGAAGTCAATATGGCTGCTGAAGCTATCAACTTAGAGGCTGGCGAGATTGGGCTCGCGGGCGGAATCGTGAGTTTGGGGGCCTAGTGATGTCAAATAGCGATTTTGTTGGGCAGGGATTTGCTTTTCCTATGGGCTTAAACCATCAAGGAGAGATCCAGATGGTGTCAGGGAGTGCCAATGTTGAAAGATCGATCCAACTCATAATTGGAACAGCCTACGGTGAACGACCAATGCGCCCCGATTTTGGATGCGGCATACATGACTTAGTTTTTGAGGTGACTTCGGTTGAACTCTTGAGCCAGATTCGAGTTCAAGTTCGCTCTTCACTCCGCCGCTGGGAAACCCGTGCAGATATTCTCAATGTGAATGCAAGTTTTGCAAATGACCCGTCGCTGGTGGAGATATCCATCACATATCGCATTAAAGGAAATTACGACCCCCGCAACCTGTTAGTTCCGTTTTATGTAATCCCTCAATTGGAGGAACAGTGACACTGCCTAGCCCAAATCTTGATGACCGATCGTTTCAAGATCTTGTCGATGAGGCCAAGAGAATGGTCATGCGGCTGAACCCTGATTGGTCAGATAACAATGTCGCGGACCCAGGGGTCACTCTGATCGAGACCTTCGCCTACATGGTTGATCAATTGATTTTCCGGCTAAATCAGGTTCCCGACCTAAATTACATTAGGTTTCTCGATCTATTGGGTGAGCAGCTTCATGCTCCTGCGGCTGCGATTGCCCCGATGCGATTTCTCTTGACCGCTCCGCAAGCTCAAGATGTTTTGGTACCGGGGGGGACCTTGATCGGGACAACCAGAACTAGTCAAAGAGGACAGGTGGTCTTCGCCACTGAATCAGACCTCAACATCGTGGGCGTCTCGATTGGTGGAGCCTGTACGCAAGCGGCGGGTCAACAGGCTGTATCCCAACAGCTGGCCCTAACTCAAGGTAATGAATTTGCTTGTTTTTCACCAAAACCAGTTGTCGGTGATACCTTTTTCGTCGGGCTGACCAAGGCAGCACCCTCATGCATAATTCGGTTGACTACAAATTCTAGAATTGAGGGGATCGGCGTAGACCCTTTGCGTCCACCACTGGCAATAGACGCTTGGGATGGTCAAGGCTGGAGCCCAGTTCGAGTTATTAGCGACTCAACCGGTGGCCTAAACAAAAAGGGTTTTACAGACTTACACATAGGGAAACATGTGGCGTCAATAATTGATGGCGTTAGCGCGGGTTGGATTCGCATCCAAGTGATCGAGGCAGAGGAAGATCAGCCAAAGTTTACGTCCTCACCCAAAATCTTGTCCATTGCGGCCACTGCACTTGGCGGAGTCACCAATGCTGCACAAAGTCTGCCGATAGCTGGGGAAATCGTCGGGATAGTTGCAGGGACTCCGGGTGAAATTATCCAGTTGTCTCGCTACCCGTTGGCGGGTGGCCAAAGCAATTTGAATATTGAAATCAGCAGCGCAAATGGGTGGACGACGTGGACCCGGGTTGAGTCCTTTGCGCAGTCCACCGCATCGGATCAGCATTTCACCTTGGACGATATATCGGGAGGATTACGATTTGGCCCAATGATCCGTCAATCTAATGGTGAAGTGCGCTTTTACGGTGCAGTGCCACCAGCCGGTGCAACCGTTCGAATACCACTCTACTTCGTCGGCGGCGGGCGTGATGGAAATGTGGATCGCGGGACGATCAGAGTCTTGAAGACGAGCATTCCATTTGTATCGAGGGTTGAGAACATTGAGCCTGCCTCTGGCGGTGCAGATGCTGAAACGCTGGATAATCTTAAGGCCCGCGCAGCGCTGACGATCCGATCACGAAATCGAGCTGTCACTGCATTAGATTTTGAGCAATTAGTTTCTGCAGCATCGACTTCGATTGCTCGCACGAAGTGTCTTGATGCTACGACTCTAGGAAAACCAGGGGTGGTGGTTGTACTCATAATTCCGCAGGTACCAACAGGACATTTCCCTTTCGAATTGTTAAAACCACAGCCAGAGTTGCTCGAAGTAGTCAAAAGTTATATTGACGAGCGGCGACTACTGGGATCCACAGTTCGAATTGAACCGCCTCGCTATCTGGGCGTCTCGGTCATGGTTCGAGCGGCTTTAACGATCGGTGCGGTCGCGCCTGATGTTGTCAATAGTGCGGACACCGCCATTGCCAATTTCTTGCACCCGACTATGGGTGGTTATGAAGGAAAGGGATGGCCATTTGGTCGTCAATTACTGGCGGGTGATATTCACTCCGTACTGCAAAAAGTGCCGGGCATCGCATATGTCGATGTTGTGCGACTCGTAGCTGTGGATCCAGTGAACAACAAGCACGGGGAGCCGGGTGATCGGATTCAGCCGGAACCTTTTGCGTTGTTGTTTAATGTGAGAAATCAAATAGATTTGGGGTCGTAATGAGTGATGCAGTGACTGCCGCATCGACGGGTCAATCGGACCTGGGTGCTGTCCAAGGACGGGGTGCCATATCGGATCTACGCACACCGTTTCCTTTGATTGACACCGTTCCCGCGATATTGGCTGCCGACCCATTTCTGCAGGGGTTATTGCCCGTATTTGATTCGGTTTTAGCTCCGATTATCAGTACGTTGGATTGTTTAGACTTCTATTTCGATCCTGAGATCGCCCCAATGGACATGGTGTTGTATCTCGCGAGTTGGATGGTCACAACTTACTCATCGAACCCCGGCGATGAAACAATACGTTGGAGTGTTGGTTCTTGGGATGCTCTGAGCGGGTGGCGTGGAACACGAAAAGGATTCACTTCCGGAATCCTGAAACATGATGTCGAAGAGTTCTCATTTGAGGAAAGCGGTGGAGTATTTGTGTCACCGGAGCCGACAGACCCTAGCTCTTGGGCCGAAGTCGAACCGCCTTGGGTGACTGTGACGGTTAAACCAGTTGTCACAAATCCTGAATATGAATATCAAATTAAGAAGTTAATGAGTTTCCTTTTCCCAGCTAACACGTTGGCAAAGGTGGTTATTGAGGCATGAGTCCACCTTCGTCAACCGCGCCCCAGCAGGAGAGCGTGGAATCCGGTAGTGATGTGACAGTCCAACCGGACATTACTTGCCAGAGAT
Source organism: Candidatus Nanopelagicales bacterium (assembly GCA_017857705.1). Lineage (GTDB taxonomy): Bacteria > Actinomycetota > Actinomycetes > S36-B12 > S36-B12 > UBA4592. The sequence continues at coordinate 7,609 of JAFMCP010000037.1, read as the reverse complement.
GTGGCACTGTCACAACGTGGAATCCCTACTGTCCGACTTGTAATGCCTACCTTGAGTTTTCCGGCACGCCTCCGTGGCAGCCCAATGAAGTTGTTTCGATTCTTCCGCCTGCAGGCGATGCGCACAGTGATTCGATAGATGCTGACTCAACGTCCGGTGCGGACAAGCAGGGCGATGGTTCGCCGGCATCGGCGCAAATTGTGGCAGTGGCGATGCAAGTACCAGGAAATAATCCCAATGTTTCAGAATCTGATCATCATCACCGTTTGGCATTGGGACATTTTTCTTCGCGCGAAGCTGGAAATAACCCATGGTGGGCTTGGTGGCGAAAGAAGGGCAAATATGTCAAAACCGAGCCGGTGGAAGCGGCTGTGGCTACATCCGACGAAAGCAGCTTGCTTGCTGATAGCGCGGAGTCCTTAGGTAGCTCGCAACAAAGTTTCGTCACACCAGGCGCTCCGATTTCCGATATACATTCTGAGTTGCCGGAAATTCAATTGCCTGAGCAGCAGCGTACGAGGGCGCAACTGCAGGAGGGCTACGATTTTGTGGCCCACGGCACCACATGCGCACATTGCCATAAAGTAAATCCGCCGGATCTTGCCTATTGTAAATGGTGCGGCTCATATTTGAACAACTTTTTACTCGCCCCAAACCGTCAAATTCGAAGGTCGACTGATCCGAAGAAAGACGCGGAGCCAGGGCTGGCACCGAGTCGAGTGTCGAAATGGCGAACACCTTTGATTATTGCGTTTGTGTGCTTACTCGCCGGTACTATCTGGTTCCTATTTTGGGGACCGCCTGCGTTTGAGGTTCGCAGTGGACTCAGGGTGGCGTATCAAAAGGTTGAGCAATATCTGAGTCCAGAAAAAGGGACTATGGCATCAGTGGCAGATGGTACTGCAACAAGCACTCTGGCAGGAACGGAAATCGAGACAATTCTGGGAATGACCGCCAACACATATTGGTCGAGTGAGCAAAACGAGAGTCTTGGAGCTGGAACTTCCATTACGGTTAAATTTACGGACACCTTCACCATTGATCGCATGTCAATCCGTCCAGGAATTCAATATGGGGAACAAGACGTTATCTCTTTAGCGCAGCCAAAATCGATAACACTTGAGTTTTCACCACAAAATAAGTTCGAAACTACCTTGAAGCAGATTGAAAGCAAAAATGATTATTCTCAAATTGTTCAGTTTCCTGCAGCAACAACTCGAGAAGTAACGATCACAATTAACAGTGTTTTCAAACCACGTCGAGCGACGACCTCCGATGTTGAGCAGGGCTCCGTAGCGATTAGTCAAATCTACTTTTTACAAGAGCCTTCGGCATCCACGATTAATGCGCCAATCTCCCCATTGGCGCCGTCGCGTTCTCCCACGCCGACGCCTTCTCCCACGCCGACGGCTGGTCCCAGGCCGACGTCTTCTCCCACGCCGTCGCCTTCTCCCACGCCGTCGTCTTCTCCGAAAGATGAGACCTCTAACTAACTCCCGAGGACCTCATAACACCTGTACCCGGGACTCTGTCCCTGGGCGCCACAACTACGTCGGATTGACGCTACTCGATTCAGTTGTGGCAGTCGATTTTTCGCTTCCTAGGAAATGATTTACGAACGCAGCCGTGATGAGTGAACCCACGCCGATTCCCAGCATTACAGTGATGAACCCGGGAATGGAAATCGATGCCGTTTCATCGCCGGATCGGTACAGAGAAAACGTGAAAACGATGTTCTGTGGACCAGTACTTATCGGATCGGCGGGACACATGGTGACCCCGCAATTTCGTAGGACCTGATAGATGGTCAGCGCCATGTAGGTCGAGAGCCAAATGACAAAAGTTAGAGTGATCAAGCGAGAGGGTGTTTTTCTACCTATTAGCCCTACATCTGTTGGATCAAGGGAGCGTGGCCAGCACAACATGATCGCGCAACCGAGAAACGCGACAGCGAATGCTCCAACGGCCCATTCGTACAAGGGATGCCCGAAAACTATCTCGTTGGGATCAAGGCTCAAAGTTCCGGAGCTCGTTTGTACCCACAAGCTAGCGGCGGCTCCTGACCCAACCAGTGCCGAAAAGAGAACAAAAGCGTAGTGCTGGGGTCGCATTCCGAAGAACAGATTCAGAATCGCTCCGAAAGCAACTCCAACTAGCGCAGAACGCACAACTATTCCGAGAGCACTTGGCGCCATTCCGTAGCCGAACTCCTGGACGATGGACCCACTGATGACTGCCACGACGGCGAAAAGAACGAGAATGTTGAGCCACCGCGCCATGCCAATGGCAGGGGTCGGTTCCACCATTTGATCGATACTTGGTGAATTCGAACTGCTCGTGGTCGGTTTCTTTGGAACAGGGACCTTTTTCGTGAGGCTAGATTGCTTAGAGGCTTCCGATTTTCCCTTTGACAGGTACCCTTGAAGTTGGCTCATGCTGCAAAGGCCCCGAAAATAGCTGAAACTCCTAGGGTCGCAAAACCTGAGGTCCATGCCCACCTTGACCGTCGCCCCGCGAGGATTAAGGTTGTGCTCCAGAGTAAGAAAATCAATACCACGATGTAACGCTAGCGTAGATTCCTTTAATATAGTCAGGGTGGCCAAGATATTTGTTAAATTGGCGAGACTAATAGGTGTGATAAGTATCTCCGGGAGGGCTCGTGCTAGCAGATCTTGACAGTGGGCTGGTGAAATATTTGAGTAGTCACACAATTCCGGGGGAACCCGTTGTGGTTGCTTTGGACCCACCCACCAGGGACTGGGCATCCAAGCGAACCGGCCCAGCGCTGAACCTTTTTTTGGCTGATATCCGAGAAGACGCCGGTATGAGATCGACCAATCCAAGTGAGATCGTCGATGAACAGGGTCAAGTGGTTTCTAGGCAGTCAGCCCCCCGCTATTTTTGCATAACCTACTTGCTCACGGCGTGGACTTCATCGCCCGATGACGACCATCGATTATTGGGCGCAGCATTAATTGCTTTGTTGCGGCAAGACTATGTCCCATTTGACTATTGCTTGGGGTCCTTGGGTGAGTTTGCAGATGCTGGGATCCCGATCCGAATTCGGGTTGGGAGCAGGGCGTTGTCCGAAAAAGCATACTCAGAATTGATGACCGCTGTTGGCGGCGATTACCGACCGTCGTTATCTGTGACCGTCACGCTACCTGTCCCGGCCGGAATACCGACTCCTGCTGGACCTCCACAGACAGTTCCGCCCGAAATACGGCTTGGCGAAAGCCGAGGACAGGTCAGCGATACCGTGCGCGGTCGCGACCCCAAAGATCCAGACGCAGGCATACGCACCCGAGGCTCCCGCGACGCCAGCGCCAGTACGAGCACCACTTGAGTCTGACCAAATTGATAGCTGGACCCACACCGTGAATTTGGACGCAGGTGCCTCAGGGACAGTTCAAGCCCTGCGGCAATTGATGCGCGTTCTAGCGGAGCGTGTTGCTGTGATCGTGGAAGAGTCACGTCTTGAATCTGATATACCTGATCATCAACGTGGACAGTATTTTCCCATTGATCTGATTGTTCGGGACGCGCGGACAGACTGGTCCGATTCAAGAACGAGCGCTATTCCATTCGAGGAATTACCCCAGCGCATTCAAGCCCTTGCCGAGCGGCTCGGATTTACAGATTTAGACATTGCGATACTGGTGATAGCAATGTCAGTGCATTTGCAGCCTCGCTTTGAACATTTCTACATTGTGCTAAATAACGAAGTTGAAACCAGGCTGCCGAGTGTCTTGACCACGCTTCGACTTTCGGGCGTTAGCCCTGATGACCCTAATGTCAGGGCCCGGTTTCGCTCAGATTTCCCGCTAGTTTCTAGTGGGTTGCTTGAGCTTTCCGAATCACATCGCCCGCTTCTATCTCAGTTAGTAGCGACGCCCGAGCGCTTTGTCACCTACGCGTTAGGCGACGACAAACTCGCTGCGGAAGTGTTGGAATATCTCAAAGTTACTTCGCAACCTCGGATTGGGCCAGAAATGCTCCCCCATCTTGATACTAAGAGCGAGGCATTAACAGTTTTTAAGTGCAGGCGTGGAGTAGCAAGTACGGAGCAGGCGTATTATCGGCTCGCTGAATTTACTTCGAGCGATCCACTTCTCGTCAATGCCGAATTGCTGTCAGTTGACATAAAAGAATTTGACGTTCAATTGAGAGCGGCCGTCCGAGAGGCTGCGCTCGCTGGGTCGGGCCTAATATTTGATTTTCGTGAGGATGCTGATCGCGTGCGAATCACGCGAACTGTTGAATGGCTTCGTGGAGCGTTGGTCCCTGTTGTAATTTTGATCCCTCGTCGCATGACGTGGTCGTTTCTCGGTATCGAGATCACTGAGTTGCCTACTCCAACAATTGAGCAACGACTGCAGTGGCGTTCTGTGATGTTTCCTAATTCGAAGAATTTTCTTGATGTGGGAGTACATATTCACTCAGATCCTGACGAAATGTACGACCGAGAGATCAGTGGGATAGCTTTTCGGCAACTGCCGAAATTCACGGATGAGCTTGCCACAGTGATTGAACCACAGGTCAGCCTTGCGGACGTCGTGAGTGCCGAATCCGTCTCCGGTGCTTTGTCCGAACTTGTGGACAGGGTTCGTTTTCGATCGGTTGTCATCGACGAATGGAAAATGCGTCCGGGCGCGACTCGTGGACGCGGGATTACGGCTCTGTTCTCGGGGACTTCTGGTACAGGAAAGTCCATGAGTGCAGAGGCAATTGCCGGCGAGCTCGGTGTGCCTCTGTTCCGGGTCAATCTAGCGACCGTTGTCGACAAATTTATTGGTGAAACTGAGAAAAAGCTGGATCGGGTTTTCAGTGCGGTTGAAGACTTCGATGGGGTGTTGCTTTTCGATGAAGCAGATGCTTTATTTGGCAAAAGGTCTGAAGTATCGGACTCAAAAGACCGATATGCGAACTTAGAAGTTGCCTATTTACTGCAGCGAATGGAATCCTTTGATGGGCTGGCGATCCTCACAACCAACCTGCGAGCCAATCTTGATGAAGCTTTTCTGCGTCGAATTGATACGGCAGTCGACTTCCCTGAGCCCGGCCTAGAGGAAAGAATTCATTTGTGGCAGGCGTGTCTAAAGGGGCAGATGGGATTTGTGAGCAATAATGAGCTGCACAAGTTGGCAAACCTTTCTTTGACGGGGGGCTCAATCAGGGCTGCAGCAGTGACGGCCGCGTACTTGGCGGCTTCAACTGGCGCGCAGATCGGTCGGGTTCATCTACTCAAAGGAGCACAACGAGAGTGGCACAAACGAGGGCGACTCTCCTTCCCCGCTGTTGATTTTGCAAACTGGTTAATGGAAGGTCCGAATGTCGAATCTGATCAACGAAGGAGACGCGCTCCTTCATAATAAGTACCTAACCCAAGCCAAAGTGGGCTTGACGAACGATAAAGATGCGAAGTCGCAGTCTGCGTTGCCCGACGAGGGGGACTCCGCGGAACTGTTCGATATCGACGAAAGTTTGGATCCGCAGATCGATCCGAATCGGATTGACCCGCCAATTGATCATGACCATGAAGGCCTCTCGGTTCAACCGCTGATCGAGGTTTCCGAACACACCATCGAAGTCGCCGCCGGTCAAGCGGCACGTGCCAAAGTAACTGTTCAAAATGTGGGAACAGTGGTGCAAACCTACGATTTAACCGTCTTGGGGCCGGCTCGTCACTGGATCAGCATGCTTCCTGCGGAAATATCCCTTTTCCCTGGGGAATCAGGCTCGGCGATAGCCGTGATCAAGCCACCAAAGTCCTCCGCTTTACTAGCGGGAAGATACGAAATTGGCGTCCGTGCGACCTCGAAAGTTCTATGGACCGAACAGGCAACTGTCGAATTCGGAGTCGTTCTCCTTCCCTATCACCTATTTAAAGCTTCACTTTCGCGCACGAGCTTAGATATTAAGCGACCAGCTTCAACCTATTTGAGCCTCACGAATGAGGGAAACTCAGCCGTAACTTTCATGGTGAGCATGTCTGATCCTGACGGTCGACTCACGGTGAATCTAGACAACGATAAACCTACGCTGGGACCGGGGGAGACAGCCTGGATTAATGCGCGAGTTTCCGGGCCACTGCACTTCATCGGGAAGTCAGTACCGGGTTCAGTGATTGCGACTGCGGACCCCGTCCGTGATGTCACTTCAGGAACTAAACCACTTGATGTCAAACCCTATTCGCAGAGAATCAGCGTCAATCAACAACCGGTCGTACGTCTTCGTCTGGGGTGGTTTGGTCGTATGGTGATTGTGTTGGCGTTGCTGGCCCTTGTCGCAACTTTTGTCCTATCTCGCTTCATCTCGGCCGACAGGGGAGCCATCCCAAATGCGCCGATCGCGCCGGCTGATTTCTCCGCAGCGTTACAAGGAACTTCGGACGTTGTCCTGACCTGGCAACCTTCCGCTGCGGCCGCGAGCTATCACATCTATGCCGTAGGGGGTGCCGCAGACCCGGCCGAGTCCTCTCAGAGCCCAGAGACAGGTTCGACAGCCAGCCCGACAGCCAGCCCGACAGCCAGTACAGCGGCGAACAGTGTTGCGTTCATCGACACCAATCAAATTGCTCAATTGGTCAATTTCGACTCCGGCAGCCTGGTGGTTGCGGGAGGAGAGGGTGACCCGAGCAACTCGTCCACGTCCGGGAGCGGGGATTCGCAATCACCTTCCCCACAAGCGTCTTCGGACCCAACACTGACGCCAGGTCCCACTGAGGAGCCGAGTGCGGATCAACTGAGTCCGGTATGTGTGGGCTGCACCTCAATCACGGCTCTTCCTGCCGGATCAACGCGCTACCTTGTGCAGAATGTGAAGCCGGATATCAAAGCTTGTTACCGAATTGTCGCACTAGCTGGAACCGCCAGCTCCTTGTTTAGCAAGCAAACCTGCGTTCAAATGCCAACTGCGCAAGCAGTGGCCGCAGCCGCGGCAGCCGCATCAGCTGCCGCGGGTGGCTCAGACTCTGAAGCGACAATCCCACCCTGCCCACCGAAAAAAGTCGACGCCATAAAAATTAGTTCATCTATTATTGGGTTGCAGTGGGCAGTTTCTACCAAAGCGCCAAAAGGGTATAAAAATGGCGGGTGCGATCCAGCATTAACGGTTTCTGGGTGGGAGATTCAACGTCAATTATTGGGAGGATGGACTACGCTCACACCGGGCCCGTCGCCAGATGACACCGCCTTTGAAGTGACTGGGTTAGATGCGAGCACCAGGTATTGCTTTAAAATCCGGTCCGTCGCAGGTGAAGCAAAGTCTGACTTCTCGGAAGCGGTGTGTGCCAAGACGAAGAAGGGGCCGAAGCCGACTCCGGATCCCACAAGCGATCCCACAAGCGATCCCACAAGTGACACCGCCGTCCCGGCTGACTCTGAGCAAACGCCGACATTGGGCGATCAGGCCTCGTAGCATCTAACGTCTCATAAGATCAGTAAATAGGGACGTGAACTGGGACCTAGTCAAAGTTAGCGCCGAATGCTGCTCAATGGGGGTCCGGCAAGCACAGTTTTGCGCTAACAAATGAACCCTGAAACGCAAAGGTTAGGGAGTGCCCCCGGTTTGGTTGACATCAATCTGTAGCGTTTGGCGCTGCTGGAAG
>JAFMCP010000152.1 GCA_017857705.1 Candidatus Nanopelagicales bacterium | reverse complement strand
TCGTTAATGGCCAAGTCATTACAGCCAATGGTGGAACCTACCTTTCGGGCTGATTCATATCGTTAATTCACTAAACTGGATCTAAGGCTTGACTCAGAGAATTAGAGAAACAGAGAAACAGAGAAACTGACCCGACAACTCAAGGAGTGACATGAGTGCTTTTGACGAAACCGATCTCGCTCGAATCGAAGTTGCGAAGGAACTGTTCGCTGCTTGGTCAAGTGGCGACCTCGATGCTCCACGCGCATACCTGACCGACACACCGGTGCTGTGGGACAGCGTCGGCGGACTCAAAGAAGGTTGGGATGCAATCCGCGAGTATTTCGGACATGGCCTCCAGCGATATCCGGATCTAACTCTTGTACCAACGGGTGAGTTCTGGTCACGGCCAGATGGACTCGCATTGCAGTGGACCATGGGTGCCAGCGTCATTGATGACTCACTGGGCGCCGAGCACCTGGGTAAAAAGTGGTCGGTACCCGGTCTGTCGTTCCTCATATTCGACGGTCTCAAAGTGGCTTCGGAGTACGACTACCACGATAAAGGTGCCCGTCAACGTTCACTGGAATCTCACTAGAGAAATCATTTCTCGACGGGAGTCCAGCGTTCCAAAAGTCGAGCATGCAATTCGTCTACCTGTCGAGGCGTAATACGATTTTGTGTTACAACCCGGCGGTACAGGAATGGCGCAACCAGGTCCTCAACACACTGCGCAACATCAAGGTGAGCATCAATTACACCCTCCTTCTGGGCTCGGCGAAGGATGGATCCAGCCCGTGAACGGGTTTGTGAAAATGCTCGTCGGTGCACCTCGGCAAAAGCTTCGTCACGCCAGGAACCTTCAATTAATGCCACGAGCATCGCGGTGTAGGTCGGGTCATTGAGCCGACGCGCATAGTCGGCAAGGTAGTCATGTAAACCTTCGCGGGGCTCTGCTCCCAAATCGAGTGATTCTTGGTGCATCAATTCATCAAAAGCTTCACAGGCCAGAGCAGCTAGGTCGGGCCAATTGCGGTAGATCGTGCTGCGAGCAATACCCGACTCAGCAGCCAGACGGTCGACCGTCAACCCAACGAGCCCTTCTGAGACGAGGACTTGGCTAACGGCTTGGTACACAATTGCCCGCGTTCGCTCAAACCGTGCATCGGTCATGCGCAGGTAATCTCCGTTAGTTGCGAAAGGAATCGCAAGTGCACTGCAACGCCAATGGACAAATGATCCGATGAACGTCGCGGTCCTTGTTCGAATACTGATCTGGCACTCAAGTTCACACATGCGCCGCGATAGTGATTGAAAGCTAACCACTGCTGCCATTGTTGCGGTGAGTATTGGATTCCGGCGACATTTGCCAAGCGTGATTTCCAGGAGTCTGCATCCATGATTCGCCGACCTCTAATCAGTGCAAGATAGGCCCAATCTTCTGCTGCATCTCCTACGTGGGCAAACTCCCAGTCAATTGTTGTTAGACCGCGCTCAGGATCAAATAACGCATTACCCGGACCAGCGTCCCCGTGCACAATTACGGAAGGACCCGTGGGTTGCAAGTTTGAATGCAACCACTCTGCGCCATGTTCGATCAGCGGGGACTCGGGCGCGTACTTGCGGTACATCTTCCGCCAATACTCGATGTTGTCATGGACAACACTCTCCGGACTTCTGCTGGAGTCATCGAGTACCTGAACGGGAACCTGGTGCAGTTCTGCAACAGATGTAATGATGTCGTCAAGGCCTTGGTCATCAAGTCGCACAACACCTGGGACCGCCTGCATAATAAAAAATGGCTGGCCTAAAACTCCGCCAGTTTCTTCGATCGCAAGAACTTCGGGGACCGCATGCCCTATCGAATGCAGTGCACGCATGGCCCGCACCTCGGTAACAGTGTCGGTGCCGAACATTCCGCCTTGTTCAATTCTTACGATAACGGAATTAGGCGCTTCATCAATAATCAAATTCACACGCCACATGCGGCGCGAGAAACCACCACCGATAACTTCAGCACCCGTCACGCTGACTTCCGAGCCCATCTGTTGGGCAAACCAGGTGGCCATTGCAGCAACTTCGGCAGGTGGGACAGAGACAACAGCATGCACAATGCTCGTGTCGTGGCTGGTAAATGCAGCCATTAAGGGGGCTGCCAAGATCACGTCTTGCGCAAGCCATTCCTTGAGTTCGGTCACCGGGACGCAATCGGAGGCCAGTCTTGTTCGTCGAGCAGGCCACGGATCCTCACCTCGATTGTTCACGTATTCGGTGAGCGCTGCCCACTGCGCTGGTGAACCGAGAGTGGAGTCCGATTCACCGTCAGCGATTGCCTGACGAATGAGCGCTTCTTCGACCCAGTCCTGCATCAGCGTCCTCGCACGGCAGCGGCGATCTGTGCCTCAAGTGCGAAGTCGTAGCCGGCCCCCCAAACTGGGTCTGAGAGGCGCTCAGGTGCGTCGACTAACGGTGTTGTGCAGAACCATTCATAAGTTAGCGTGTACCCGTTGTGGAATCCGCGCTCTACGGTGAGGCCGAGGGATGCGGCCTTTTCGACCGAGAGAATGCCATGATGTTTCACCCCGAAAAGGTGACCGTAAATGGGTTTTTCTTGGGTGAAGTCGGTGGGGAGGACCACAATGTCGGCCTCGACACCAACAATCTGTGCGAGGGTTTCGGTGAATGCGCGCGCGGAGCAACCTTCTCCGGTGATGTTAATGATCTCTCCGCGCACGACCGGGAGTTGCGCCATCTCGAGCAAGTTGCGACAAAGGTCATCGACGTGACCGTAGCTTGTTGTCACTAGTCCCTCATGAGGCAAAAGCACAGGAAGTCCTCGGCGAAGCCGAAGAAACATTGCCGTCTCCATGTCATGGATATTGTTTTCAG
>JAFMCP010000151.1 GCA_017857705.1 Candidatus Nanopelagicales bacterium | reverse complement strand
CGCTTGAACGCGTATCCGCCTGGACTTGGACTTGAAGTCAATCGTTTTGATCAAAGGGGCCTTCTGTCTGCAATTGAGCGTGCAATCCAAAAACCTGTATCAGCAGCGAATGCAATAGATGCTTGGCGCTGGTTTGCCGTAACACTGCTTCGGGCGGTCACCCACAAGTCTTGGACCGCGACCAAACCTGTGGAAATATCAGAAACCGAACCCACATTCCAGTGGTTACGTAACTTATTACCAGAGAAATTTAGGGAGCGGGTCTCTCGAGCTCAATCACAGCGCAAACGGAATCAAGTCATTAGCCGTAACGCTGAGTCTGGTGAGTCATCAACTTGGATAACAGAATGCATCACTCGAATGGGCGCCTTCGATAACACAACAATCTGGAACCCCACTGCACTTAATCGTGGAATCCCCTTGACTGAATCACATGAGGCTCAACGGGTGATTGAAGAGGTAAATATTATTCGGGATCAAATTTCCGGGCGAGAACGCTAGTCAAGCATTTCAGTCGAAAGTGGCGTACCCGCGGTCACGCTGATGGAAAAAATACGACCCAGCATCTCCGGCAAAAATTTCGGCTGAAGGCCATCATTCGGTCTAATCGATCTAACATTTTCCAAAGTAATTTTGTCACCCGGTTGAACGTCTTCCACTACGAATAGTGACCGAGAAAATCTGCGGCTTTTCTTTCCCGTTTCACTCAAATCGAATGTTGAAGTTCCCAGTGCGCTTTCGAGTTCGCGAATTTGTTGAACCAGTTCCTTAAACTCACTTGCCGAAGTACTAAATCCTGCGTCGAGGCCTCCTGCATCACGATCCAAGGTGATGTGCCTTTCGAGTACCCGGGCGCCAAGGGTTACGGCAGCGATAGCCGCGGTGGAGGTCATGGTGTGATCTGAGTACCCAGGAACGACATTGAACTCTGCCGCAATTGTTGGGATTGTGCGAAGATTTAAATCTCGCGCGGGCGCAGGGTACGCCGAAGTACATTTGAGCACCACCAGTTGGTCATTTCCTTCTTCGCGACAAGCAGCCACTGCTGCTGAGACGTCTTCTTCACTCGCGATTCCGGTAGAAATCAAGATTGGTTTCCCTTGGCGGGCTACGTAACGGATTAAAGGAATGTCAACAATCTCAAAGGATGCAATTTTGAAGGCAGGCACATTGAGATTTGCTAAATAGTCAACAGCACTCGGATCAAATGGAGAGGAGAACGCAGCTAAGCCAAGTGAATCAGCTAATTCAAAGAGCTCCTTATGCCATTCCCATGGCATATACCCTTCCGAGTAAATGGAATAAAGAGTTCGTCCATCCCAAGCTGTGCCATGCTCGATCTGAAAAATTTCAGATTCCGAATTGAATGTCAGCGTGTCGGGTGTGTACGTTTGAAACTTGACTGCATCTACTCCTGCTTCGGCAGCAGCAACTACGGTTTGACGGGCGATCTCGATATCCTGATTGTGGTTCGCAGAAACCTCAGCGATTATGTAGCAAGGCGATGCTTGGTCTACTTTCTTGCCAGCGATCATGACTGACTTACACATTTATCTCCTTGACCAACCAGTTACTCGTTAATTCCGATACCGCATCAATTCTATAGCCTGCTCGTTCGAAAAGAATTTGTGAAACTGTATTGTCCGAATGCACATAGGCGCGAAATTGGTGACCACGATTCGAAGTGAGAAAAGCCTTTTCTGCTGCCAACAACAGGGGGAGAGCCAAACTTTGACCACGCATTTCTGGGTCTACTGAAATGGAGACCTCAAATGCCGAGTCACTTGACTCAATAAAGTCAAAACGGACTTGGCCTATCGCTTTACCATTGGATTCCCCAATATAAATGTGTCGATCAGGATTGTGAAGGACTGACTGGAACCAAACTTCGTGGGTGTTTTGGGTGATCAGTTCTTGGTTGCGTGAATTGAGCCTGGCTGCAAGGTCATTGCGCCACTGAAAAACCGCTTGCGAGTCCGAGGCTTCAGCCGGGCGAACCCGAACCGGATCATTTTTCAACTGTGAGAGCGATCTCTCGACTAATTGGCAACGCAGAATCGCTTGCCCAGAAGTAAAGGTTTCGGCGCTGAGGGTGAACTGTTTCGAGCACCTGCACGTTGTTGAACCACGGCTCCAGGAATCTAGCGAGGTCAGATTTGTCATGGAATTCGTATTCGTGCTGATGCAGGTGCTTTCCACCGTCGTCAGGTTCAATGATTGTGTATCCGGAAAGAATTCCACCGGTATCTAAGCGGGATTTGATTGTTCCCATGAGCGCCTTGATTTCAGTTTCAGTGAAGTGCTCAATTGCTGCGTCCCAAATAACGTTGTCGTAAACGCCTTCGGGGATGTCGGTTCGAATGTCACCGAGGAGGTAGCGAATATTGGCGTAGGAGCAATTCTTCTTCGCTGTCGCGATCGCTGAGGGATCAAAATCGATCGAGGTGATTGAATCGGCTTGAGCACTGTAAAAGTGATAAGTGTTGAATCCGTCGCCACAGCACAACTCAAGAACCTTGGGGAGATGGCTTCCTGAACGGGTTGCTTGGAGGGCGAGTGAGGAATAAACGCCACGTTCCCAAGGGAAGGACTGGCGGTTTGCCGACCACTGCCAGTGTTGGTCAATGAAGTGATCAAAGTACTCGGGGTTGTCAGCGTCCCATTCCACGTGGAACTGGAGTTTGTGGGCAGCGGATGCTGCCTTACGGCTGGCACGGCTTAAGCCACGGGAAATAGGAACCAGGGGGAAGGTTCGTTTGGCTTTGGCCAACAGGCTGTTGTCAACATGTTCTGCGTGATCGTGGCTCACCCGCGTGTACCCCTTAGTTCTTTGGATTACTAACTGACTTCGCTAGTCTAGGACGGAACAATAATTGTTAAAACGGTGTACCAAGACTGATTT
>JAFMCP010000150.1 GCA_017857705.1 Candidatus Nanopelagicales bacterium | reverse complement strand
GCCTTGGGTCCCACGCCTGCCTGAATGGAGAGCGTGGCGTAAGCCCGCCTCAGGTCATGAGGTGTCAGTCCTTGAAGTCCTGCAGCCTGTGAAGCGATATCAAAGAATGACTTCCTCCATCGACCATAATGAATCGGTCCTCCTTTCTGTGCGGTGAAGAGCAGCGAGTCAGAAGACTCGCAGGAGAACAGGACTTCCATCAGCGGAGCATGTAGGTAAGCAGGGATTGGAATTGTCCTGGGCTTCCCACTCTTCGGAAGAACGATTTGAAGTTTGCCTGCAACATCTGAGTAAGCACGACGAACATGAAGCCGACTGGTAGCCAAATCAACGTCCCCTGCTTGCAGAGCACTGGCCTCTCCAAATCGAACTCCCGTGTAAGCCATTACGAGCAACATCACGCGATAAGGACCAGCGGCCTCGGCCAACTCGAGGACTTGTTCATTGGTCAAGCGAAAGTCCCTTTCCTCCTTGACAATTCTCGGTAAGAGTCCTTTGCCGGTTACTTGCTTTGCCCGATCCGCAGGATTGCTCATGAGCCTTTCACCCATCACCGCTAGGTCAAGAATCTGTTTAAAGACTGTGAATGCCTTGCGCACTCGCGCGGCTGAGTGTTCTCGATTCAGAGTTGTAATCCACTTTGTAACCCCGTCAGGCTTCACATTTTCGAGTTTGACGCTCGACCAAGTTGGTGCAATCAAATTCTTCCAGACTTCTTGGTAACCGAGCATTGTGCGATCGGATACATCCTTGGTCACGAACCACTCTTGAGCAAGGTCGTTCATCGTTATCTTGGCTTCTCGGGGGGCAGTGAAAGTGTGCGACTTGATGCGCTGCAATTGCTCAGCCTCGAAGGCTTGGGCTGATCGCTTGGTAGGGAAACCACACTTTGAATACTGCTTGTTGCCAACACGCCACCGGACTTCGTAGGAGTTGCCCCTTTTGTTTACGCTCATCTCGATTCCCTCTCGGTCTCTGCCCTCTTGTGGACGCTCATGTTTGTTCTGCTTTGCGATTGGAATTCCTGATGTGTTCCCTTAATACCTGCATGACTCGATGTGACTCAGTGGTTGCGTAGCCGACGGCTCTGCCTTTGTTCTGCCCACCCGAGAGATATGAATTATCTCGAGCAAACTGGACGCGGTTACGTGCACGGACATGTGGGATTCCTAGATTTTCTGCCACGTCCTTAAGTGGGTGTGGGGAATTCGATTCAATCGCCTTGACATATTCAGCTACCACCTGAAGTTGTTCGAGATGGCTTTCAAGTGTCTTCATTGACTTGAACCCGACAGAGTCGGAGCCATTGAGTAAAATTTCGCATTCTTCTGGCGTCGGGCCGATGAATTCTTCATCGAGAGTTCTCATAGCGAATGCTCTAATTACCTCTGCTTCCATTTGCGGCAACGGCGCCATCCGAACATCAGTGCTGCTGTATGAGGAGACTGGATAGGCATCGACGTCAGATGCGTATTGGACAGCAGGTAAGAGGGCTCGATCATTTACGATCCAGAGTTCCAGCCGGTGCTGAAGTTCTTCCTGGCTCATTGCTAAAGGCAAGTCGCCTACCATTTCGTAAATTCGAAGTTCTCTTCGAAATGGGTATGTACCGTGCCATTCCTTAGGGGCAAGAATGTCGAAGAATTCAATGGCAATAATCTTGTCGCCGCGCCAAGCGACGGCACCATAAAAATCCCCGTCGAGCTGCCCTGTAAATGCAGTCGTCATTCTTTCGCGCTCAGGATCAGTCATTGTCACCATGTGAGAAACTATATCACAAATTAGTAGGTCGCGTGTCCAACTAGCGTAATCTGTCAATTTGCGATAGATTTAGTAGTAGGTCATAAGACCTACTTACTAAGAAAGGTTTCACATGCAATCCAATTTATTCCCCGAGCAGTGGGTGAACGTCCCAACCGTTGCGCGCCATTTGGGCGTCTCTCGGTCATGGGTTAACAAGGCAGTGCTCGATGAGGCGATCCCTGTTCGGCGCGTTGGGCGAAGCCTGCGATTCCGCTTATCTGAGATTGATGCCTGGTTGAGTGGGGGTTCCGATGTCTCTGCGTAGCGAGCTCATGGAATCTTTCAAGGATTACACCTTTAAAACCTACCGATGCACTGGAAAGAATTGCACCTACAAAACTGAAGGAATGGAGGGCATTGAGATCTCCTGTATCACCCCAAAATGCAGGGGGATCGTGACACCTCGGCGCACATTTTCTACATCAAAGATGATTACCGCAACTATGGTAGAAATCTATGGGCACGCACCCATGCCAAAACCCGCACTTCGCAGCGGTAATGGGCAGTTTTTGCCCACACAGAAGGCTCAGAAATTATCGGACGCGTCGTTAGGTGCAACCATGAAAGTAAACGCTTCGATGCGAATTGAACAAATGGAAATAAATCGACCGAAAGACTACCAACGGATCGATGGGAAAATTAAAAATGACTAGTCCGGAAAGCAGTGAAAACTGGGGCAAGTCACCAAAGACTGCTAACAATCCTTTCGCCCAGTCGTCTTTTGATTGTCGAGACATTCTCCTGCCTAAAGGCCTTGGGAAAGGCGGGCAGCGTAGGCGCAGCGATCTACGCAATGTTCTGTTCACAATCGCCACACAAGGTGATGTCCAAGGCAAATCCACGAACGGGTTGTGGTGGACGCAAGCAAACCTTGAAACACATTCCGGTATCGGTCGAGATCAATTGCGAGGCCATATCGAATGGTTGGTGTCCGTGGGTTTAGTGCACAGGAAACGAAGGATGAACAGTTCAACGATACTTTGGGTTGACCGAAGGGTTCTTCGAGATATCACGCAACGACAGCACGACGATCGAAAGTCTTACCGAGCTCTCAAGGAGCGCCAACTTGACGCTGGTGAGATTCGCGAAGACGAAAGGATTCCAGAATGGGATC
>JAFMCP010000149.1 GCA_017857705.1 Candidatus Nanopelagicales bacterium | reverse complement strand
CGCGTCCGGCTGGGGGCCGGAAGGCCGCAGGTTCAAGTCCTGTCAGCCCGACAAAAATAGTTCGGATATTGGGGTCTAAATCACGGCCATAATGCCAGCAATGATCAAAGCGGCAACGGCGAAATACCACAAGACGACACCTATTGCAGCGATTCTAAGGGGAGCCCGGTACTCACCAGCGGCGATCGAGAATGCACGGTGATAGATAGTGTGAAAGCCCGTGGCAGCCTTACGCGCATCACCCGAAGGATCGCGTTGGGACCAGTAGCCTCTCTCACTGGACAATCCCAAGAGGACGAAGACGAGTCCAAAAATGAAGAAAGCGATTGCGAAGAAAAGAACTGTCTCGGTTGCGATACTCACACGTGAACCCTACTGGGCCTAAAGTACGGGGGTGCAGCGACTCGTAGACGTTTTCCCGTCGGTCAGTGCGAGTCAAATTGTTGAACAGTTGATTCCACCAGCCCAATTCGCGGGTGCGAGCTTTGAGAACTACATCCCTAATCACGAGCAGCCAACTCAATATGCCGCCCGTGAGGGAGTCGACGTATTCGCGCAACGAGTTGGGGCACCTACTGCAAAGGGATTCTTCAAAAGGAGCAAAGCTCCAGAAGTGCGTCCAGGGGTGTATCTCGATGGCGGGTTCGGGGTGGGTAAAACACATTTGCTTGCTGCGCTTTGGCATGAGGCACCAGGACCAAAGTCGTTTGGCACCTTTGTTGAGTACACGAATGTTATCGGGCTACTCGGGTTTAGAAATGCCGTAGAACATTTTGCTGATCGAAAACTTGTATGTATTGACGAATTTGAGCTCGATGACCCTGGGGACACCGTACTCATGTCAACGTTTCTCAACGAACTAGTAAATCGAGGGGTCAATGTCGCCGCGACCTCAAATACGTTGCCGGACCGCCTCGGGGAGGAGCGTTTTGCTGCGGATAATTTCTTACGGGAAATCCAAGGGCTTTCCGCCCATTTCGACGTTATTCGAATCGAAGGACCTGACTACCGTCAGCGTAACCTCAATCTGAACCAGAGAATATTCACAGACCGGCAGGTGGAAAGTATATGTGAATCGACTGCTAATGCTGCGCTGGATAACTGGCAGGGACTGCTCGATCACCTTTCCCAGGTTCACCCGGCTCAATACGGACCCATGGTTGAAAACTTGTCGCTTTTGGGATTGCTGGCTGTAAATGTGGTTCGTAATGAAACCCAAGCCCTGCGAGTTGTCAGTTTGGTGGATCGGCTCTACGACCGGTCAGTGCCAATAGTGAACAGCGGCATGGACATTACGAGCATTTTCACCGAGCCAATGCTTAAGGGTGGCTACCGGAAAAAGTATTTTCGTGCGCTTTCCCGGCTCGCCGCGCTTGCCCAACTGGGCGCTGTAATGGTTGAGTAGCATCATGGAAATTTCCGGCCTGATCAGCGGCCTTTTTGTTGGAATAATTATTGGACTCATCGCTCGAATCCTGGTTCCCAGCATGCAACCTATTGGGTGTTTCGTCACCGTTTTGATTGGTGTTGTGGGCGGTGCAGGAGGGGCTGTGATCGGTAATGCAGCCGAGTGGGGTTTCTGGTTGACCTTCGGAACCCAAATCTTGATCGCAACGATCTTGGTAGCAATCGTGGCTGCTGCTTTCAGGAAGGGAACGTAATCGGTGGATATTCACCATTGATTCGTAGTGGTAGTGAGGGAATCATAAATTCATGCCCATTGACAGCAACTTTGGTCATTTGTGAACTTGCCGCAGGATCCCTCAGAAGGTCTTCGGGCAAGGCAAGAAGATCTGAGGGCACATCTGCACCGCGCAGAATTGAAATCAGTTCGGTGCTGGAGTAAGTTGCAAAGGCCAGTGAAATAATTTCTTTCAATTCAACTTGGTGAACCACCCGGGAACTATTCGTGTCAAAGCGAGGATCTGCAAGTAGGTCTTCCAGACCGAGACAGCCGACAAGGCGAGCAAAAACGGCGTCACCGCCAACACCGATCATGATTTCCCCATCGCGTGTTGGGAATAGTCCATAAGGGGCGAATGCGGGGTGCCCGGTGCCCGAGCGAGTGGACGCCTCACCTGTGAACTGATGGGCAATTAGATGATACGCGCTCCAGTTCACTCCCGATTCAAATAGTGATGTGGCAATACTTGATCCAACCCCTGTGATCGATCTTTGATAAAGAGCGGAGAGTATCCCAATTGACAGCCACATCCCCGAACCCATGTCGAGCACTGACACACCAGCTCGAGCCGGTTCAGAAGCACCCGTCACGCCGATAATGCCGGTTCTAGCCTGAATGACTCCGTCGTATCCGGCCTCGTTTAACTCAGCAGGATTCGGACCGTAGGCATTGAGATAAGCAGTGATCAATTTCGGGAATCCTGAGGAAAGGGAGGTCGCATCTAGTCCCAGTTCGGTGAGTTTATAGGGCCTCAAGTTGCTGACGAAAACATCAGCTGTAGCCAGCATCTGGTTAAGAGTTTCCTGATCCTTGTGCTGTCGCAGGTCCAGCGTGACAAAGGACTTATTGCGATTCACCACAAAGAAATATGCGGAAGCATCACCTTCCGTGGGAGACATGCGACGACTGTCATCACCTTTTGGGGGTTCAATATGAATAACTTCCGCGCCTAGATCAGCAAGGATTGCGGCTCCATAGGGCCCAGCTATGTTCGACGTGAGATCAACAACCACAACCCCTGCAAGTGGCAAGCGCCACTGGTCGGTTACCACAACCGAAGAATACTGGAAACCGAGTCACTTCGAATACGAAGACTCGGCATTGAGTCAAACGATGACCGGTGTGTGGAAGACTTTGAGCATGGACGTGTTAGATCAGTTGCAGGAAGTTCAACGCAATGGCGCAGTGGCCCAAGTAAGGCAAGCAGAACAGCTCCTCACCTTAATCGCGGCAG
>JAFMCP010000148.1 GCA_017857705.1 Candidatus Nanopelagicales bacterium | reverse complement strand
CATGCTCGCGTGGACTTCATTGCATTTCAGTCATTTGATTTCACAGATGCTGAAGTGGGCCTCACGTTAGAGCGCGCTCAATCCGAGGTAATAGTTGTGACACCATCAGGGAAAGTATTTGGCGGAGCCGCGGCCATGGCCCAAATCCTGCGGGTGAGTCGGGTGGCTCCCCTTGGAGCAGTCATCGATTCCCGTTTCGTGCTTCCTGTGGCACAAGTCGTTTATCGCTGGGTTGCCCGGAATCGGAGTCACCTGCCAAAGGCCTGCGGGGTCAGTCCCGCTGGGGAATCTGGCAGGGATTCCACCGTGGGGAATACTGGCCCACATGAGTGACCTACACGAGAATGTCAGCATGCAACCGTGGCGTGGATTTGCCAGTGACAACTACGCGGGAGTGCACCCGCAAATCCTAGAGGCACTCACTCGGGTTAACTCGGGTCATCAGGTGGCATACGGTGACGATTCGATCACCGCTGAACTTGACGAGCGCATGGCCGCACTCTTTGGCAGGCCGGTAGGTGTTTATCCAGTTTTCAACGGAACCGGCGCCAACGTGGTTGCCTTGTCGTCAATCATGAATCAATGGGAAGCCGTTGTGTGCACGAATACCGCCCACATTCATATGGATGAAGGTGGCGCACCGGAAAAAGTTGCTGGGATCAAATTGTGGACGGTTCCCGGTGTGAATGGAAAACTAACCCCGGATTTGATTCGTTCGGCTGCCCACGATTTTGGTTTCGTCCATTACGCCCAACCAGGTGCAGTGTCTATTGCGCAGTCCACCGAAATGGGAACGGTCTACACGGTTGAAGAAGTTGCGGCAATCAGTGAGTGCGCCCACGAATTGGGGCTCCGTGTTCACATGGACGGTGCGCGGATCGCCAATGCTGCAGCGGCTCTGGGTGTTCCCGTTGCTGACTTCACGATTAATGCCGGCGTAGATATTCTGTCTTTTGGGGGAACAAAAAACGGAATGCTCATGGGTGAAGTAATTGTTGTTTTCAACCCTGACGTTGTTCATGGCGTTGAGTACTTTCGGAAAAGCTTCATGCAGCTCAACAGCAAAATGCGTTTCGCGTCTGCGCAAATGATCGCTCTGCTCAGTGAGGACCTGTGGCTAAAGAGTGCGACCCACGCGAATGAAATGGCCCAGAAACTCAAGTCAGCCGTTGAGAAAATTCCCGGAATCGCAATTGAAGTTCCAACGGACGCCAATGCGGTGTTTGCGCGGATGCCGGAAGAGGTCGTCGAGCGATTGCAAAGTAAGTGGCGTTTCTACACGTGGGACAGTCCAACCCTGGTGCGTTGGATGTGTTCGTGGGACACCCAAGAGTCAGACGTCGATGCTTTTGCAACAGACATTGCGGCAGAGATGGCTGCACGGAACGCTAACTAGCCGTGCCCGAAGGTCATGTTGTTCACCGTCAAGCGCGGGAGTTAAACAGGCTTTTCACCGATCAAATAGTTGACGTCAGTAGCCCTCAAGGTCGGTTTGCGCAATCGGCATCGGTATTAAATGAAACGAAGTTCGCCAAGTCACATGCTTACGGGAAGCATCTTTTTATCAATTTTGAACATGGCAATGTCATTCATATTCATCTCGGTCTTTATGGAAAATGGACTTTTCTGGACCACACGCCGGAACCGGTTGGTTTGATCCGCCTACAAATTTCCACTCCAGAATCCAGCGCTCAATTGCGTGGACCAAATGCATGCACGCTCATATCACCGGCGGAAGTGAAAATAATCAAAGCAAAGATCGGACCGGATCCGATTCGCAAGGATGACCCGAGTGCTGCGCGAGCAAAGGTTTTGGCGAGCATCACCCCGATCGGTGTCCTGCTCATGGATCAGACACTCTTTGCTGGAGTGGGAAATATTTATCGAGCAGAGGCACTCTTTCGAGCGGGAATCAATCCGCAGACTCCAGGGAAGAAATTGACTTCGGAGCAGTTTGATCTCATGTGGAATGACCTTGTGGAACTCATGAAGATTGGTGTTCGGCGTGGGCGGATAGACACGGTACGGCCGCAACACATGCCAAAAGCCATGAAGCGCGCGCCACGCGAAGATCGCCATGGCGGTGAGGTGTACGTGTATCGGCGTGCCGGGTTGCCCTGTTTTATGTGCTCGAGCGAGATTGCCGAAAGTGATATGCGGGGAAGGAATCTTTTTTGGTGTCCCAACTGCCAAAAATAAAGGTTTATTGGGGGATTTGTGGACTGCGAATTCCGGGATGATCTGTTGGCAGACTCTTTTTGATGATTCGCCAAGACCAGAAAACAACGCCAATCACCATTACATAGAAAAGTGGACGAACTGCTGCAAGTGCCCACAGATCCTCACCTTGAATGAGTGGCACTTGAATTGCAGCACGAACCACATTGAGTAAAACCCATAGCCATGAAGCTTTTGAGTAAGCCTTAAGTAGTTCAGGGTCTTTACGCCACCGCATACCGGTCCCGGTGAGGGGTCCAACAATCACACCCAGAAGTGGAAAACGGATCAGGATTGAAAATGCGAATGCGAGGGCCGAGGCAACATTGGCAAGGACGAGCGGCCAAAAATACGCGACCGCACTGCCCGTGTAATAGGCAACCGCTGCTGCAAGTACGACAACAAGTAGTGCCCCAACTACTCGGACAGGTTTTTCTCCACGCGAAATGCGCAACCCCGCGAGAACGACTCCGATGATTAGTGCGGAGATGACAGCAGCGCTGAGATTACTGTTTGTGGCTAAATAGACAGACACAAAAATAACGGGCGGCAACATTGACTCGATGGCGCCACGAGGACCACCAATAAGGGCAGCAAGTGGATGGCCAGAGTCTGGCTCTGCTGCACTCGCGTTACTCACCCGCCCAAATGTAGTGTCAATCTCTCAATTTGTTTCCGACACTGTGTCAGTCACAGTCAGTCACAGTCAG
>JAFMCP010000147.1 GCA_017857705.1 Candidatus Nanopelagicales bacterium | reverse complement strand
AAATCCAAAAACAAATCCCGCAGGTTCGGGTCGAAATTCAAGACTCTCGCGGCCCCGCTGCCGCGATCAAATACGGCTTCGGCAAGGCAGCCGCGCCCGTAGTTATTGTGACCATGGCTGACGGGTCCGACGACCCTGCATCAATTGACACCCTGGTGGAGCTTGTTGATCGCGGTTGCGTGATCGCTGCCGCCTCCCGCTACATGCCGGGTGGACAACAGATCGGTGGGCCACGGTTTAAAGCTTTTCTTTCACGCTCAGCAGGCAAATCACTCAAGCTTTTTGCTGGTGTTACAACATCTGATGCCACAAATTCTTATAAGGCCTATAGCCGCTCCTTCGTGGAAGAAGTGGGTATTGAGAGTGACTCCGGGTTTGAAATCGCCCTTGAACTTGTGGCCAAGGCCCGCAGACTGCGTCGTCCGATCGCGGAAGTCCCCACTATCTGGTTGGATCGGGACGCGGGCGAGTCACGTTTCATGTTGAAAAAGTGGATCCCCAAATATTTAAAATGGTACCGGTTCGCTTACGGCCCGGAACTAACAGTTGATCAATTAAAGTCAAAGCAGGAAGAAGGAAAATAGTGAAGGTTCTCGTCACCGGTAGTGCTGGCTTTATTGGCGGATACATTGTCCAAGAGCTGCTCGACCAAGGAATGGAAGTTGTCGGGATTGACAACCTCTCCAAATACGGTGAAGTGACCCGCTCTTTTGATGCGAACGCGAAGTATCACTTCGTGCGTGGTGACGTTGAAGAGACCAAACTCATGATTGACCTGATGGCCGACGTTGATCACGTTATTGCGGGAGCGGCGCTCATTGGAGGTATCTCCTACTTCCACACTTATGCCTACGACCTACTCGCCCAAAACGAGCGAATAATCGCTTCCACCTGTGACGCGGCAATCCAGACAATCAAAAATGAGGGGCCATTAAAAAAGGTCACCTACCTTTCGAGCTCAATGGTTTTTGAGTCAACCGACCGTTGGCCGTCCAAAGAGGGCGACGAACTGATCGTTCCCCCACCACTGTCAAGTTACGGTTTCCAAAAGCTCGCCGTCGAGTACTTTGCCCGGGCAGCTTGGGACCAGTACAAGGTTCCTTACACCATTTGTCGCCCATTCAATTGTGTGGGAATCGGTGAACGCAAAGCGTTGGGTGACATTGAAGTAATGTCAGGCAACGTTGAACTGGCCATGAGCCATGTGGTGCCCGACCTTGTTCAGAAGATCATTAAGGGCCAAGACCCTCTGCACCTTTTGGGTGACGGTCAACAAGTGCGCCACTACACCTACGGCGGTGACCTCGCTAGGGGAATTGTGGCGGCGATGCTGTCACCCGAGGCCACTAATAACGACTTCAACCTTTCCACAGCGCAGGCCCACACGGTGCTCGAACTTGCCGAAGTGATCTGGGGCAAGGTCAAGCCAGGTGTTCCCTTCAATTACACGTGTGACACCCCGTTCGAGCACGACGTTCAAAAGCGAATTCCTGATGTCACAAAGGCAAAAGAAGTTTTGGGCTTTGAAGCAACTACAACCCTTGAGGTCATGCTCGACGAGGTAATCCCCTGGATCGATGAGGCAATTAAGAACGGGACTATTTAAAGACCTAAGTCAGGATGGTTAACGTGTAGGCAAGTGCTTAAAGCCCTCAACGATAGTGTCCCCGCGCAATGTCAGACCTGCAGCAGGCATTCCTGAACAAACCGGAAAGTTTTTCCAGCATTGATCGGTTCCCTGAGGAACGAGCAGGTTCACCGTGTCGTTCAGGGGAACTTTTTCAACCGTAATCACGGGCATTTCGGTGGCAAGTCGAGGCAAAGCCACGGTGGCTGAAATAACGACAACCAAGATCAACTCGATTCCAATTACAACCTGTGCCAGGTTCATTAATAGAAAAGACTTGCCACGGTTTACCTCAATTGACTGCCATGCCCACGCGAGAGGTAGGGCACCGATTAATAACAGGGGAGCCCATGAATAACGGACATGGGGGGCACCCAGAAAAAACCATATCAGCAAGAAAAGAATCAAAGGAGTCATGATGACGAGGAGTGCTCGTGGCCGCCATACCTTTCGGGTCACAAAGAATGCAGCGAGCGCGAGGATGAAGCACCCAAGAATCGCCAGGAACACCCAACTAATCAGGTTTGCCCCCAACCAAGGTCTAACCCAAGCCCAGCCATCACCCATTTGCTGGTAAGCCGGTGTTGGGGAACGCGACCATAACTTCCCTGCTTCAATCAGGGTTACGGGATCCGGTGCGACCCAATCCACGTTGAAGGAGAAAATTTTGTAGGGGTAGAGCACCCAACCGCTCAAAATAAAATCACGAATTAGCATTACAAAAAAGAGAACCGTTGAAGCACCGATTGATAACCAAAATACCGTTTTCACTCCAATTGTTCTCTGCCGCAGGACAATCCATAGAAGGATAAGTGCGAAAAATGCAAACAGGAACCAATAGTGTTGGCGCATACTGGCTGCCACAGCCATCGGGATTAGGGCAACGACTACATCAACACTCCGAACGCGACCAGATGTCAAAACATCGGAAAGCGCAGCGACGCTGACCAAAGTGAGAATAGCTACCGGAGTATCAAAGGTAGGGCTGGTCACCCAATAGTCAGACATCCAAATCATGGGAGCAACAAAAACACCAAGTCCAATGACAAGGATTTTGGTTCCCACCGAGTTACGGCGGTTGCTCATCAATCTAAGAATCGTTTCCACGAAAAGCAATACGAAGAAGAATCCATTAATCACCCGATAAGCATCAAGCCCCATCGGACCGTTGGTTGTTATCGCGGTCAGCGGCATTAACGAGTTACTGAATCCATAACTTGGATAAAGATTTGCTAGTCCAGGGATGGTTCTAAAATCAGCCGCGTACCAAATTGCCTGAATGTGGTACAGCCCGGAGTCGTAGTTTGTTG
>JAFMCP010000001.1 GCA_017857705.1 Candidatus Nanopelagicales bacterium | reverse complement strand
AACCAATGTAAGGAGACACCCCAATGCAGTCAAATATTGCATCTGTAAGTGCCGTAATTGATAACGGCTCATTTGGTACGAGAACAATTCGATTTGAAACTGGGCGCTTTGCCCGGCAAGCCGCAGGATCTGTTTGCGCATATATGGATGAAGACACAATGCTGCTCAGCGCGACAACTGCTGGCAAGCAGCCAAAGGATCAATTCGATTTCTTTCCACTCACCGTTGACGTTGAAGAGCGGATGTATTCTGTGGGACGAATCCCAGGTTCATTTTTCCGTCGAGAAGGTCGCCCCAGCGAGGATGCAATTTTAACCTGTCGATTGATTGACCGCCCACTTCGCCCAACTTTTAAAAAGGGCTTGAGGAATGAAGTGCAGGTGGTTGTTACGGTCATGTCTTTGAATCCAAAGGATCTCTACGACGTGCTGGCTATCAATGCGGCTTCGGCATCAACCCAACTCAGTGGGTTGCCGTTTAGTGGGCCAATTGGTGGTGTCCGCGTGGCACTGATCAATGGTCAATGGGTGGCATTCCCTACACATGAGCAGCTCGGAGAAGCAGTTTTTGACATGGTCGTTGCTGGGCGCATTGCCGGTGATGACGTCGCAATCATGATGGTGGAAGCTGAAGCGACGGAACGCACCATTGAACTCGTGGCGGGCGGAGCAACTGCCCCAACCGAGGAAGTTGTTGCAGAAGGCCTTGATGCTTCGAAAAAATTCATCAAAGCATTGTGTGAGGCTCAAAGCGAACTTGCAAAGACTGCGGCTAAGCCAATCGCTGATTTCCCTGTCTTCCTGGAATACCAAGATGATGCATATTCAGCAGTAGAGGAAATCGCAGGCAATTCAGTTTCACAGGCTCTTACAATCCTTTCGAAAGCGGAGCGTGAGGACCGTCTTGACGAGATTAAAGCCGATGTTATGGCAGCCTTGGGCGCCCAATTTGAGGGACGCGAGAAGGAACTGAGTGCAGCACTTCGTTCGGTCACCAAGAATTCGGTGCGTCAGAGAGTGTTGACTGACGGTGTCCGCATTGATGGCCGTGGGTTGGCTGACATTCGGACGCTCTCTGCAGAAGTTGATGTGATTCCCCGTGTTCATGGATCCGCGTTGTTCGAACGCGGTGAAACCCAAATTCTTGGAATCACCACGCTCAATATGCTCCGTATGGAACAGCAACTCGACACTCTCAATCCAGAGAGTCGCAAGCGCTACATGCACAACTACAACTTCCCACCTTATTCAACTGGTGAGACAGGCCGAGTCGGTTCGCCCAAGCGCAGGGAAATCGGCCATGGTGCGCTCGCTGAGCGTGCACTGGTTCCAGTGCTCCCAACCCGCGAGGAGTTTCCATACGCGATTCGCCAGGTCTCTGAAGCACTGGGATCTAATGGGTCCACTTCAATGGGTTCGGTCTGCGCCTCGACGATGTCTCTGCTCAATGCAGGTGTGCCACTAAAGGCCCCTGTTGCAGGTATTGCGATGGGACTGATTTCAGGCGTGGTTGACGGCAAACAAAAGTACGTGGCTCTCACTGACATTTTGGGTGCTGAAGATGCTTTCGGAGACATGGACTTCAAGGTTGCGGGCACTCGGAACTTTGTCACGGCATTGCAGTTAGATACGAAGCTTGACGGTATTCCAGCAGATGTTCTCAAGGGCGCACTGACGCAGGCTCGCGATGCTCGCTTCACCATCTTGGACGTTATGAATGAAGCAATTGATGTTGCTGATGAAATGGCAGCGACCGCACCTCGTGTCATTTCGGTGAAGGTTCCTGTTGACAAGATCGGTGAGGTCATTGGGCCGAAGGGCAAGATCATCAATCAGATCCAAGAAGAGACAGGTGCGGACATCACCATCGAGGACGATGGCACCATCTATATTGGCGCGGTAGACGGACCTTCGGCAGAGGCTGCTCGGAATGCGATTAATCAAATCGCAAATCCGACAATGCCTGAGGTTGGCGAGCGCTACTTGGGAACCGTTGTTAAAACGGCGGCCTTTGGGGCTTTCATCTCCTTGGTTCCTGGTAAAGATGGACTGCTGCACATTTCCGAAGTTAAGAAATTTGCTGGCAAGGGACGCATCGAAAATGTAGAAGAAGTCCTCAAGGTGGGTGACAAAATTCAGGTTGAAATCAAGGAAATTGATCCTCGAGGAAAACTGTCGCTCATCGTAGTTGCCGCTGAAGGTGACGTTACGGCGGAATAATGGCAAAAACTAAAACTCTGCTGACAGGGACGGATGGATCGATAGTTCGTCGATCCATCCTTCCCAGCGGAGTTCGGGTCATTACTGAGAAGGTGCCCGGCGTGCACTCGGCCAGTATCGGAATTTGGGTTGATGCAGGTTCACGTGATGAAAAAGGTTCCCATACGGGTGCGGCTCATTATCTTGAACACTTGCTTTTCAAGGGGACGACAAAGAGATCAGCGCTAGATATTTCAGCTTCAATTGAGTCCGTGGGTGGCGACATTAACGCCTTCACAAGCAAGGAACACACCTGTTATTACGTCAAGGTTTTAGCGGCAGACCTGCCACTTGCCATTGATGTGTTGTGTGATGTTGTATCCGACGCGCAACTGCGGAGTGAAGACATTGAAGCGGAACGGGGAGTTATTCTTGAAGAGATCGCCATGGTCGACGATGACCCAAGCGATCTGGTCCATGATCAATTCGCAAGAACCCTTTTTGGTGATACCGCACTTGGGCGTCCTATCTTGGGAACCGCACACACCATTTTGGGAATAACCCGTCGCTCGATCGTAAACTTCTATGCCAAGTTTTACCAACCTGAATCCTTAGTTGTTGCGATTGCAGGCGATGTCGATCATGCGCGAGCGGTTCGACTTGTTGAGAAGGCTCTTGACGCAAGCCCAAACACGCACCTTGGTCGTTCTAGCAGTCAGCGTGATTACTCGATCGCCAAGCAAAAAGTTAGCGGAGCGACTAGTTCATTAGATACGCGCAAAACCGAACAGGCGCATGTCGTAATGGGGACACACGGACTTGTGAGGGGTGATGATCGACGCTTTTCCGGTGCAATTCTTTCTACAATTCTTGGAGGGGGCATGAGTTCCCGCCTGTTTCAAGCTGTGCGTGAGCAGCGTGGACTTGCATACTCTGTGTATGCCTATTCGCAGAGCTTTCGCGACTCAGGAATCTTCGGAATATACGCTGGATGTATCCCCACAAAGTTGGATCAAGTTCTGGAAGTCTGTCAATCAGAACTCTCCGAGTTGGTACAAACGGGTGTGACGCCAATCGAACTGCAAAGAGCCAAAGGCCAAGTTAAGGGTGGAACGGTTCTCGGTCAAGAGGATACTGGTGCCCGCATGAGTCGAATTGCAAAAGCGGAACTCTATGACGAAGAGTTGCTTCCCGTTCAAGAGGTACTCAGCAGCGTGGACAAAGTCGATTCGGCAGATGTGAATGCATTGGCACAAGAATTTCTTACGAATCCATTAGCAATGAGTATCATAGGTCCTTACAAAAAGGTGCCAGTTCACAAGGGATTTGTGACACCACTTGCGAATCTGCGCACGTAGAAAGGTCAACGATGGGCAAAGTGATCCGCGTAGGTGTAGTGGGTGCGCATGGGAAAATGGGCGCCAGTGTCGTTGCAGCCGTGCAGGCAGACGCCGAATGTGAGTTAGTTGCGGCCATCGACGTTGAAGATTCGCTAGAGGAGTTAACGAGGACTCGTTGTGAGGTGGTCGTTGATTTCACGAATCCACACGTCGTCATGGACAATCTTGCTTTTTGTATCAAGCACGGAATCGATGCTGTTGTTGGAACCTCAGGATTCACTCCCGAAAGAATTCAAACGGTTTCACTGTGGGCAAGTCAGCGTGCGAATTCTCGGGTGTTAATTGCTCCCAATTTCAGCATGGGTGCAGTTCTAATGATCGCCTTTGCAGGTATTGCTGCGCCCTATTTTGAATCCGTGGAAATTATTGAATCGCATCACCCTGAGAAGGTAGATGCACCCTCAGGTACATCGCGGTTCACGGCCGAAGTAATTGCAGCCGCTCGACAAAGTTTGGAGCCAGGTCCTGATGCCACTCAGGCCGAAGATAGAGACGCCCGTGGAGCACTCGTCGATGGTGTCCCCATTCACTCCGTTCGATTACGTGGATTGGTGGCGCATCAGGAAGTCGTCTTTGGCGGGGTTGGGGAAACACTCGCGATTAAACATGATTCACTCAACCGGGAGTCATTCATGCAAGGCGTTCTTATCGCCATAAAGGAAATTAACCACATTGACGGTGTTGTGGTGGGTCTGGAAAATGTCTTGCCGTTAGGAAAGTGAGAAAGTGCTCGCGCGCATGAAAAGCCCCAAACTTTGGGTCGTGATTTTTACGGCGATTTGCGTCGTTTATTTCATTTTTGCCATAGATCGCGCGCGACTTCTGATTCAAGAGGGCAACCCGGTTCTCACTTTGTTTGCTGTGGCGGTTGTGATCGTGCCAGGTTTAGGCCTTTATTTAATTGCTCGCGAAATTCGATTTGGATTCACTATGCAGAAAATGGGGCGTCAACTTGCGGAATCTGGGCAGTTGCCAGCTGACGATTTACCAAAGGAAGAATCCGGACGGAGCGTGCTTGCAGCAGCTGATGCTCGATTTGAATCTATCGCCCAATCCCATGATCCGGATGACTGGGTGAAGTGTTACCTGCTTGCATTGGCCTATGACGAATCACGGGACCGTAAGGCTGCTCGTGCTTCAATGCGTGAGGCGGCGCATTTATTCCGGAGTGCTCCACCGTTGAAGTAGCCGAAAAAGTATGTCGAACTTTTCTCGGCTGAAGATTCCGTCGACACTGCCGATATATATATGAGTTCCGATTTGCCTTTCGTCGTTTGAAATCACAACGACCCTTTGGCTCGAGACACCTATAGGAACACCTACAATTTTCCAAGTGGTTGGCTTTGCCTCCACTTCGTAGTGGTGTTTCCACTGTCCTGAAAAAGTGTTGAGCAAGGTAACAATTTTAAATCCATTGCCGTTAACAAAGGTGCCAAGCATCCAGCCACGGAGCACGAGAACAGTAGCGCTTGCGAGAAAAAACCCGATGATTGTTGCTTCACTCAGTGAGATTCCTGTTGTTGCATAAACAATGCTGATTGCGAGAAGTGAAAATAGCAATAAAGTAATTGGTACCAGTACGGCTAACCTCAAAAAACCTCGTCGACCCACGCGTTGCAGGCGTTGGGGATCCGTCTCCGAATAGCGCCATACGAATCCAAAAATCGGTTTCCGAAATATTGGTTCACCCATTACGGTAACCAGCCTAGCCAGCGAACAATTGCTGTACTAGTCGCTGCAACAATTATTACAACGAGGAATGGAGCTCGGAGCATTAGAGCCACGACCGCTACACCAAGGCCAAATACTCGCGCATCGATCACCAGAGTCTGATTCAGTGCGAATGTTTGTACTGCGACAAGTGCTGCTAGTAGCGAAATGGGTAGTAGTCCGGTCATTCGTCGAATTGATTCACGTTCCAGCATGCGATGGGGCAGCATGTATCCGATCAGCTTCTCAATGTAGGTGCCAAACGAAGCCACCAGAATGCTGGCCCACATGGTCTAGTTCCTCTCAATCGGGCGGCTTTTTTTACCCCATAGGACGCTCGCGGCCACGGCCACTAGGGCGCTAAAGAGGACGGGAAGACCAGGACGAAGAAAAGGAATTAGGCTTATGGCGACGGCAGCGCTCGTGATTGCTAATGCCCACATTTTGCGATTCTCGCTGGTAGAACCACCTGTAAGGCGTGGCCACAGCAAGGCAAGGAACCCCGCAGGAATAGCCGCATCTAGTCCTAGGACACCCGGGTCAGAAAGTGCACTGGCACCTAGCGATCCGAATGCTGTTCCAATATTCCAAAACACGTAAACGCTGATCCCGGTCGCAAAAAAGGCTCGACGGGAAGCCTTTTTAGATTCGTTGTATCTCAGAGCCATTGCAGTTGATTCATCAATTGTTAACAATGCGGTTAGGGGGATGGCCTTTTTCTTCGACGACAAAACTGGCCCCATTGATAACGCATATAGGCTATTTCGAGCGCCAAGGAGCAGCGCTGTAACTATCGCAATGACTGCACCTCCTCCCGCGCCAACCACTCCGACAAAGGCAAACTGGGAAGCCCCCGTGAACATAAAAAGGGAGAGGGTTTGGGTTTGCAGAACACTGAGGCCGCTGGCAACTGAAATTGCACCAAATGAAAGGGCGTAGGCCCCGGTTGCTATCCCGATTCCCAGTGCATTTCTGTCAATCGAGCGTGTGTCAGCAGCGGTTTGGCGACCACTACGTTTCCCAGCCATGCTGCCCCTTACGGTCTTAAATATGATTGTGTCAGGCTAGCGGCCGTGACCGGGGTGATTCCATCAGCGTACCTATCGATGAGGCGTGGACTCATCACATTCGGGTTGATCTGGCAGGGCGCTTGGTTACTGTCTGATCCGTCGTTATGGCCATCTGGCCGAGATCCACTGATAGAGAATGTATTTTTAGGATTCACTTGGGTGTCTTGGATTTTCCTTGTGGGTCTTTTGTTGAGATCTCGCGCCCCAAAAAGAATCAGCAGGCTTCTGGAAGTTGCAATCGCGCTTAACTTGCTATTAATTCTCAGCAGTGCATCGATCATGGCATTTTACTCGGTTGGACCCGATAATAATGAATGGTTTTTAGCGGCATCCTTGTTTAACTTAGTTGTCGGTACTGCAGCAATCATGATTCGCGATCCTTGGCAGTGGATCGTTGTAGGCGGCATAGTTTTCATCGAAATATGTATTTTTATTGGACTTGGGCTGTTCAATCGCGATGATCTTGGCCTCAATTCTATGATTTTGTATCCAGCCTATGCCATTTCAATGGGTATCGGAGCAGCGAGCGTGCAACGAATGTTGCTACGACGAGCAAATGAGATTGATGACATGCAGGATGGATCACTGCAGCAAACGGTGTCATTAAAAACCACCCTCGAAATAGATTCCTATGTTGAGTCACTCAGGCGTTCGATTCATGAGAGTGTGCTGAATACACTAACGGCAATTTCCAGGGGTTCCTTGAAAGAATCTGTGGAGAGTAGACGTTTGATTTGCGATAGGGCGCGTGAGTCGGCGCGGATACTGTCAAGTGTCTCTCATCCAGAGGTGCTTATCCCGCCGCAGCATGTTGAGGGCGTTGTCACTTCCTTCCAGGATCTATTGGATGAATGTGAGCAGCGTGGGATTGAAGTTCAATTGTCGGGGAACTTGGACGCCCCTGCGCCCGGGCAGATAATCACTGAGTTGATCGCTAGTGCACGCGAAGGCATTATCAACGCTTTACGTCACTCGAACATGACTAAATTAGTAATCCGTGTTGACCCTGGACGTCATTTTTGCCTTGTGATTTCAGACAATGGAATTGGGTTCAACTCGAATGAGGCTTCGCTCGGATATGGTTTGTCCTCATTATTAAAGTCAAGTGATAACCTGGAAATCCTCATTGAATCTCACCCGTCAGGTGGATCAACTATTCGTTTTCGCGAAATTCAGAACCGCAAAAGTCGCAAAGCTATTAACGTGTCGCGTGAAAATCCCACCCTTCCACTCGTTCTTCCGATTCTGAGTGTGTGGTTCCTATTCTCGCTTCTCAGTATTTGTTTGACGTGGACTCAGTTCATTTCACCGTTATATAACGTCTTTGCGCTTGCCCTTTATGGCGTGATAGTGATCTTTACAATTCGACAAAGCAGAACGGGCCCAGTCCGAACCCTTTTGATAATTGCGGGATCACTGAGTGCATTCGTGATCTATGAGATGAACGAAAGTGCTCAGTCGGTGGCCGGGACATCGTGGACAGATTGGTCTTCGGAAGCGATCGTTGTTCTCTTTCTTTCGATTTCGGCTGCTGGCACTTGGTGGGCATGGATAGTAGTTGGCGCATCCTGGCTGCTCATCCAGCAAAATTTTCCGCTCGAATTCATTGCTCCTGGCTTTCTATTGATCATGGCCGGTGCGTTACTTGGCATGCAACTTCGACGGACAGATCTAATCCGAATGGCAGCGATACAGGAATCCACGAATGACGCTGTTGCCAGCGCTTTTAGTGAAAAGCTGACGGCCTCTAGGGTTGAAAAGGCTTTGGGAATAGTTCCTGAAAGCACGCTTCTTCTCCTATCGCAGATCTCCGAAGGGTCGCTAGATCCATGGGCCAAATCCGTTCAAAGCGAATGTGCTATCGCAGAGTCGCATCTTCGCCGAATGATTTTTCATACTCCAACGAGAATTGATCCCATTTTTATTCTTTCCCAGAATCTTTCCCAAGAAGCTTTTACCCAAGGAATATTGCTTGATTTTTCGTTGGATGAGAATTTTTCCCAAGAACGTGAGATCCGTGACATCGGGGGATACCTCGAACGAGTAATACAAAATTTGCCTCGAAACTCGTTTGCTCGCTTCTCGACTGGTCGAGAGAATGGTTGTGGTGTTTTGCGATTTGTCGCACAAACCTCCAGCGCACCATGTCGCCATGTATTGAAAGGATTCATCGAGACAGCGCCGTGGGGCAGTTCGGTAATGTTGGAAGGTGAAAATGAATCATGTGAATTCCTATGGGAAGGTACATTGAACTAAAGAATCAAATAGGATGTGGATATGCAAGCGGGGGAATTTGCAACACCACATTCTGTGCTCATTGCAAAGAGCGCAACCAGTGAAAAAACTCAATGCGTGTAATAATTATTGACGATCATGAACTTGTTCGCGAGGGCTTGGTATCACTCATAACGCATCATTTTCCCGATCATGTTTCGGTGGTCTTTTCGGGCGAAAACCTTGAGTCTTTAGGGAATGACAAATGTGACGTTGTCTTATTAGATGTTGATCTTGGGCCAGGATCGAATCCGGTCGAGGCTAATGTTTCTGATTTAGTTGCAGCTAAGCATAATGTTCTATTAATCAGTTCAAGTGAGGATTCAATCGCCATTAGGCGCGGCTTGAGAGCCGGCGCCTTGGGTTTTATTCCTAAAAGAGTGGGCACCGAAATCCTGTTTTCGGCTCTTGAAACAGTTGCGGCGGGGGAGATGTTTCTGTCAGTTGACTTAGCGTCTATTTTGTCGAATGCGCCAGATCGGCCAGAACTCAGTCCCCGTGAAACAGATGCCTTACGCCTGTATGCCGCTGGCCTAACACTGGTGGCCGTTGCGCACCGCATGGAGATCTCCCCGCATACCGCTAAAGAGTACCTTGACCGGGTTCGTCGTAAATATGAACTTATTGGGCGTAGCGCCCGAACTCGGACGGAACTGTACGTTGTTGCATCAGATGATGGAATTCTTTTTCCAGAATCATAATTAATGTCGCAAATGTCGTATATATGATGACAAGAGTCCCCCCATTCGGGGACAGCGCGGTGTAGCGCAAAATGAATTTCATATGTGATGCTCATCATGCCGGCGGGCGCGGGGGAGCCGCCGGTTTTTCACTGCTCAATTATGTTTACGAATTTGCTACGTTGACAACGAAGTTGTGAACTCACATTGCTGTTCGGTAAATTCATGAGGTGAGTTCTGCGCTCCCTTGTCATCGGTCGAGTCCACCAAATCTCCGAGGTCCGCACTAACAGTGCGGGTGGCACCACTGCGTCCCCATCCCATGGATTCAAGGAAGCTCTTCGCACCCGAGTGATCATCATTAAGCCAGAGCGACATGTGTTGGCATCCCGCCTGTACTGCGATATCGGCGACGGCGTTGAGTAAGCGAGCACCAATGAGTTGCCTGCGGACTGCCGGGGCAACTTCTAAAAGGGAAATGAGACCTAACTCACCCTGAAATTCAATAGCAATAACACCGACGAGAGTTCCATTCCGTTCGCACACGAGTACCCGGCCAAGATCACCATGGAATGTTATTGCCTGAGCCCACTCTGATTCCACGTCCTCCGGATCTAGTAATTGGGCCAAAACGGAATGAGTAGTTTGCCAATTTGAGATCTGGAGTTGGGTAATTCCTTGGGCATCTGTGGCGTTTGCCAATCGCACGGTATCCACAACGACACGGTAGCGCAGCCAAGTTGGCTGACCAGCCCCCAGACCTGTGGGCCACTAGACTCTGGCTCGTGGAAATAGAGTTTCGGAGTGACATTACTGTTGAGTTGGTTCGGGCGAATGCCAGTGATGCTGACGTCGTATTTGCTGCACGTGTTTCAACGGTTGGTGAACAGTCATTAGAAGATGTGGATGCTGATCCCCAACGCAGCGCTGGCTTAATCAACTACTTGATGCGCGATCGTCATGGCAGCCCTTTTGAACATAATTCAATGACCTTTTTTGTCAAAGCTCCGATTTTTGTGTGGCGCGAACATATGCGGCACCGAATTGCCAGTTACAACGAAGAATCCGGGCGCTACCGGGAGTTGCTGCCTGTTTTTTATGCTCCCAGCCATGATCGTCCTTTGATCCAGTCGGGAAAACCAGGCGCATACGAGTTTCACCCTGGGACCACCGAGCAATACGGTCTAGTTGACAGTGCAATAAAGGACACATGCACCAGTGCTTATGAGGCCTACCTGCGGATGCTTGAGGCTGGTGTTGCTCGTGAAGTGGCGCGCATGGTGCTTCCCGTAACGATTTTCTCGTCCGCCTATGTCACCATGAACGCGCGGTCCCTGATGAACTTTCTTTCTTTGCGCCGCAAGGTCGAGGGATCGCATTTCCCTTCCTATCCTCAACGCGAGATCGAAATGGTCGCCGAGGTCTATGAGGATCATTTTGCGAAGTTGATGCCAATTACTCATGCAACCTTCATCTCCAATGGCCGGGTTGCTCCTTAGCCGATGTTCTATCTTTCGGCCTCGCGGTAAGGTTTTGACATGAAGAGTCCGTTTGGGGTGATGCTCACAGCGATGATCACGCCGTTTGCACCCGATGGGAGCCAAGACCTTCCTGGAGCCCAGGAGCTCGCAACACACTTGGTTGACACCCTCGGCCATGACGGGCTTGTGATCAATGGCACCACGGGTGAAGCATCCACCAAGTCCGACGCTGAAGATCTCGCCCTTTTGCAGGCAGTTGTGGAAGCCGTGGGTAATCGCGCCACGGTCATTGCCGGTGTCGGCACCAATGACACGGCACATTCGATTTCCAGTGCTAAGGCAGCCGCAAAAGTAGGTGTAGACGCACTCATGGCAGCAGCGCCCTACTACAACCGGCCACCGCAGCAGGGGATCTTTGAGCATTTCTGGGCCATTGCGCAGAGCACCGACCTACCCCTGATGACCTACGACATTCCTCGCCGTACAGGTGTCGCGATCGAAACGGAAACACTTGTGCGATTAGCAGAGCACCCAAGAATCATCGCCAATAAAGATGCAAAGGGTGACTTGGAAGCATCGCAATGGGTCATGGCCCGGAGCGATCTTGCTTGGTATAGCGGTGAAGACTCATTGAACTTGGCATTGCTGGCGCTTGGAGCCGGTGGAATGGTTTCCGTTGTTGGTCACCTAGTGGGGGACCGGCTGGCAAAAATGGCCGAAGTCTTTTGGAGTGGGGATGTTGAAGCTGCTCGCGTGATCAATGAGTCACTCTTGCCGGTTTATACAGGAATCTTTCGCGCGCAAGGCGTTATTTTGACCAAGGCTGCCCTCAATCTGCAAGGTCTGCCTAGTGGACCCGTTCGGCTACCGTTAGTCAATGCAACTTCGAGTGAGATCGAGCAATTAAGAATTGATCTTGCCGCGGGTGGCGTTGCTCCATTCGCTTAGTTCGCCTGAGCATTTAACAACAATTAAGGACTATTAGATGTTCCTACCTGAATTGCCTGAACCGCCACCGTTAGCCTTGGGAGCTCTGCGGATCATGCCGCTGGGCGGTCTTGGTGAGATCGGTCGCAATATGACCGTTTTTGAATATAACTCGCGGTTACTCATCGTTGATTGTGGAGTTTTATTCCCGGAAGAATCACACCCCGGTATTGATCTGATTTTGCCTGACTTTGAACCGATACTTGACCGAATCAATGACGTTGATGCAATAGTCCTCACGCACGGTCATGAAGACCATATTGGTGCGGTGCCTTACTTGCTGCGTCATCGTGCTGATATTCCCATCATCGGTTCAACATTGACACTCGCGTTTATTGAGGCGAAATTAAAGGAACATCGCATCAAACCCTTTACTCTGCCTGTTGCAGATAGGGCCATTGAAAAAATTGGTCCTTTTGAACTTGAGTTCTTAGCGGTGAACCATTCAATACCTGACGCAATGGCCATTTCGATTACAACGCCGGCTGGTCGGGTTTTGCATACTGGCGATTTCAAGATGGACCAGTTGCCATTGGACGGTCGAATTACAGACCTTGCAAGTTTTGCCCGCCTGGGGGAACTCGGTGTGGATGTCCTAATGGTTGATAGCACCAATGCTGAGGTCCCTGGTTTTGTCCCCAGCGAAAAAGAAATTATCCCGGTGCTTGAACGAGTCTTCAATCGGGCGGACGGCCGAGTAATAGTTGCCTCTTTTGCCTCACACGTTCATCGGGTTCAGCAGATAATCGACATCGCGGTGTCGCACAACCGCAAAATAGCTTTCGTGGGCCGGTCCATGGTTCGTAACATGAACCTTGCACGAGATTTGGGTTACCTCAAGATCCCAGGGAACACACTCATTTCAATAGACGAGTTGTCTAAACTGCCCGACGACCGTGCGGTACTAATTTGTACCGGCTCCCAAGGTGAACCAATGGCGGTGCTGTCACGAATAGCTAACCGCAACCACGATATTTCGGTGGGTGAGGGTGACACGATTGTCCTAGCTTCATCACTTATTCCGGGGAACGAAAATGCCGTGTATCGAGTTATAAACGGTCTGACACTGCTGGGAGCAGACGTCGTCCATAAAGGTAATGAGTTGGTACACGTTTCGGGGCATGCTGCAGCGGGAGAATTGCGTTACGTGTACAACATCGTTAAGCCAAAATACGTCATGCCGATTCATGGTGAGTGGCGTCACTTGAAAGCAAATGCTCTTCTTGCGCTCAGCGTCGGTGTTCCAACTGGGCATGTACTCATTGCCGCCAATGGTGCCTGCGTTGATGTCACAGCGGATGGAGCATTCATATCAGGCGCATATCCGCTGCGTGAGGTTTATGTCGATGGTGTCAGTGTGGGAAGTACAGATGAAAACTTACTCAAAGACCGGCTAATTTTGGGCGAAGAGGGTTTTATCTCGGTGTACGCGGCTGTTGATATCGCCAATCAGAGTGTTGTGGTGGGACCGGAGATTGTTGATCGCGGGGTTGGCCAGACCTCCGACACGACAAAGGTAGCGGCAGAAGTAGCCAAGGCGCTCGTTGAGGCCATGAAGGAGGGGATTGATGACCCCCACGAACTCTCACAAAAAGCCCGCAAGATTGTTGGCAAATGGGTCGGCACCACCCATCGGCGTCGCCCCATGATCGTTCCGGTTGTGATTGGGATTAAAGACGGTCATTAGCGCCAAAGATTCGAGTGTTTGTGACACGCGGGACGCGTGTGACTGCTGGGGATTGGTGGTGTGACTGGGTAGGCTCTCCCCTATGGCTTCCCGCACGTCTACGCGCACGCGTGGATCTTCCCCCAGCAAGTCCAAGAGCAGTCCGCGTTCACGTTCGAAAAGGGCTTCCGCAAGTGCTCGAAAATCATCCGTCCAACGCAAATCGGGCCCTGCTCGTCCAGGTCCGATACCTCGCGCATTGGCTGCAGCCGGCCGAGGAGTTGGTCGGGTTTGGATTGGTGCTGCCCACCTCGCAGGTGGTGCTGCTCGGGGTGTCGGCAAGGGTGCGCGTGAGCTTGAGCCAGAGCTTCGGCGGGATGGTCTAGGCCTTTCCCTCATTGCTGCAGCCATCATCTTGATTGCGGCGACTTGGTTTGGAGTGGACGGTTGGTTCATATCTTGGACGTCAATGTTGGCCACGTCCTTTTTTGGAGCATTGGCATGGGTTGCTCCGCTGCTCCTGCTGGCCCTTGCCTGGCGATTCCTGCGGCACCCTGATCAGAATGGGGCAACCGGTCGCCTTGCGATCGGGATTACGGCAATTGTCGTCAGTTGTTTAGGTCTTTGGCATCTGGCACAAGGATCTGCGACACCCAGTGATGGTGCCGAAGCCATGAACAGCGCAGGTGGCACCATGGGCTGGATTGTCACGGCACCCGTGGTCGCGGCTTTGGGTTCGATAGTGAGCGGATTTTTGCTCGTACTCCTTGGGTTCTTTGGCTACCTAGTGCTTACTAAGACTTCGATCGCCCGTTTGCGCGTGATTGCTGTTGGCGGATTCGGACGTTTGCGTAGGGGAATCCCATCACGTGAACGCGGCGCGGCTGTTGAACACGACGAAGTTGAAGAAGTTGCAGTTGAGGTCGTCGATTGTGAGACAGAAGCAGAAATGGAGACGGGCCAAGGTCCAGGCTTTGCCAATCCCAACGGAGTACTGCGTGCAGATCATTCCGAGATCGCGCTAGTCGGAGATGAACCATTTATTTCTCCGATTCCAAGTCAAGACGAACGCCCGGCCGCAGCTCTCATGGCTGGCGTTGCGGAGTTGGATCCAAAATTGGTAGGAGAATCTACTTCACGCAGTGAAACAATCGTGGTTGGCAGCGCCATTAAGGCAGCTAAAGGTGATACTCAAATAGTGGCAATACCGCAAAAAAATGAACAATTGCCTCTGACTCCGCGCAGCACCTACCAACTTCCCAAAGGTGACCTCCTAAAACTGGGACCGGCACATAAAACGGCCACAAAAGCTAATGACCATGTTGTGACCGCACTGACTGATGTGATGACTCAATTTGGAATTGATGCGAAGGTTGTCGGCTTTATGCGAGGACCAACAGTTACCCGTTATGAAATTGAACTGGGTCAGAGTGTCAAAGTTGAACGTGTAACTGCCCTGAGCAAAAATATTGCCTACGCCGTGGCAAGCGCTGAGGTTCGTATTCTCAGTCCCATCCCAGGGAAAAAAGCCATTGGTATCGAAATCCCTAATACCGATCGCGAACTAGTGGCCTTGGGTGATGTTCTTAAAAGCAAGGTCGCGGCCAATGACCAACACCCCATGGTGGTTGCTTTGGGCAAAGATGTTGAAGGCAGTTTTGTCGTGGCAAACTTGGCGAAAATGCCTCACATTTTGGTCGCTGGAGCGACCGGGGCAGGTAAAAGTAGCTGCATCAACTCACTGATTACATCGATATTGATGCGGTCAACACCTGAGGAAGTCCGGATGATCCTGGTTGACCCCAAACGAGTTGAACTGACAATTTACGAGGGTGTTCCCCATCTGATTACTCCAATTATTACCAATCCGAAAAAGGCAGCCGACGCACTAGCTTGGGTCGTAAAAGAAATGGATCGCCGATACGACGACCTTTCAGCTTTTGGGTTCCGTCACATCGATGACTTCAATAAGGCAGTTCGAACAGGCAAGATAAAGCCATTGCTTGGTTCAGAGCGAAAGATTGAGCCGTATCCCTATCTTTTGATCATCGTTGACGAACTCGCAGACCTCATGATGGTTGCCCCGCGTGATGTTGAGGATTCAGTTGTTCGGATCACCCAACTCGCACGGGCCGCTGGAATTCACCTGGTTCTCGCAACGCAGCGCCCAAGCGTTGATGTCGTGACTGGCTTGATCAAGGCGAATGTCCCTAGCCGTCTTGCTTTCGCAACCTCGAGTTTGGCGGATAGCAGGGTAATCTTGGATCAGTCCGGTGCGGAAAAGTTAGTTGGTCAAGGTGACGGTCTCTTTTTACCAATGGGTGAGAATAAGGCAATGCGCATCCAAGGTGCGTTTGTGTCCGAACATGAAATCCGGGCAATAGTTAGTCACTGCAAGGATCAATGGGATACGGATTACCTCGACGAGGTGACCACTCCAGCTGCCTCCTCCAAGGAGATTGATGGAGATATCGGTGATGACCTTGATATTTTGTTGCAAGCCGTTGAATTGGTCGTTGGTACTCAATTCGGTTCAACATCCATGTTGCAACGCAAACTTCGCGTTGGATTTGCCAAAGCGGGTCGATTGATGGACCTGATGGAGTCGCGCGGGGTCGTTGGTCCAAGTGAAGGATCAAAGGCTCGAGATGTATTGGTCACAGCTGATGAACTTCCGGGATTAATCCTCTCTATTCGTAGCGGATAGACTCCTAGGGTGTCTGAGAAAACTGTCGCGCTAGTCACCATGGGTTGCGCCCGCAATGAAGTAGATTCTGAGGAACTTGCAGGAAGGCTCGAAGCCCAAGGTTGGACACTTGTTTCCGATCCTGAATTGGCACAAGCCGTGATGGTCAACACCTGCGGTTTCGTTGACATAGCCAAGGCCGATTCGATTAACACCATCATCGAAGCAGCCGATCTCAAGGACTCAGGCGGAGTCACCAAAGCCGTTGTTGCGGTTGGCTGTCTCGCTCAGCGCTATGGCAGTGAACTAGCCAGTGACCTACCCGAAGCGGATGCTGTATTGAGCTTTGATGACTACCCCATGATCGGCGAGCGGTTAGACGCCGTAATGCGCGGTGAAAAGTTGGTTCCGCACGAACCTAGTGACCGCCGAGCGTTGCTTCCCATAAGTCCCGTTGATCGTGCTTCCAACACCAACCCGATACCTGGCCACGGGTCGCAGGAAGCAATGCCGGAGGCAGACGATGCACTCGCATGGCAGCCCCCCATCTTGCGTAAGAGACTAGAAAACTCACCCGTTGCTCCGGTCAAGTTGGCATCTGGCTGTGACCGCCGCTGCACATTCTGTGCCATACCGTCGTTTCGTGGTTCCTTCATTTCCCGTCCGCCCGCCGATATCGTGGCCGAGGTCGCTTGGCTTGCTGGTTTGGGTGTCACCGAAGCTGTGTTAGTAAGTGAAAATTCAACCTCGTACGGCAAGGATTTAGGCGACTTGAGGTTACTTGAGTCTTTACTTCCTGCCATCGGTGAAGGAACTGAGATAGCGCGAGTCCGGGTCGCTTACCTGCAGCCAGCCGAGGTTCGTCCTGACCTGCTAAAGATTATGGCAGCAACACCGGTCGTTGCGCCCTATTTTGATCTGTCATTCCAACATGCTTCTGCGACATTGCTGCGGCGGATGAAACGCTTCGGTGGCAAAGATCCATTCCTCGAACTAATTTCCACAATTCGTAGGCTCTCACCGGGAGCAGGTATTCGCAGCAACGTGATTGTGGGATTCCCCGGAGAAACCGACGAAGAGTTTGCCGATCTTGTTTCATTCCTAGAGGAGGCACAACTTGATGCCGTCGGAGTTTTCGGGTACAGCGACGAAGAAGGTACGGAGGCCTTCCATTTGGAGCCGAAAGTTGACCCAGACATCATTTCGGCACGGGTTCGTTTGATTACTGATCTAGTTGACGAACTCATGGCTCAAAGAGCTCAGGATCGAATCGGCGAGACTGTTGAAGTTGTGATCGAGTCATTCGATGCGGAGTCCGGCAGTTATTTTGGTCATGCGGGTCATCAGGGGCCCGATGATGGAGAGACGGAAATCGTGTTGGATACGCAAATGGAGCCTCTGAAAATTGGTCAGTTAGTGAAAGCAAAAGTCATCGACAGCAGCGGAGTTGACTTGGTTGCGGAACTGGTTAATTGATGCGAGAGCATCAACTCCCCGCGGATCATGCCGCTGATTTACCCAGCAGTGCTTCTGTCTGGAATGTTGCAAATGCCCTCACAGCACTTCGCGTTATTGCAGTCCCACTTTTGGGTTACCTTCTACTGCAAGACACAGCGGAGTCGCGAAACTGGGCTGCATTGGTGTTTTTATTGGCGTCTGTGACCGATCTACTCGATGGGTATGTTGCACGCAGATACGGATTAATCACCACGGTTGGCAAGATCGCGGACCCTATCGCGGATAAATTCCTGACCGGTGTTGCGTTGATTGGCCTGTCATATTTGGGCGCGCTCCCTTGGTGGGTCACGATCGTAATAATTGCTCGCGAGATTGCAGTCACACTCCTGCGCTTTTGGGTGATTGAACACGGCGTGATCACGGCCTCTCGTGGTGGTAAAACAAAAACACTTCTTCAGATGGTTGCGATCAGCATGTTTCTTGTCGTTTGGCCACTGTCA
Organism: Candidatus Nanopelagicales bacterium; assembly: GCA_017857705.1. GTDB lineage: Bacteria > Actinomycetota > Actinomycetes > S36-B12 > S36-B12 > UBA4592. Next base: position 110,344 of record JAFMCP010000001.1, on the reverse strand, counting down.
ACATCAGATTCATTCCTTACGATCTGGGACATGGCCAAAATCACAATGATGTCACTGGCGGTATTGCTGACCCTTACAACTGCGATCGCATATATTCGAAAAGCACTCCTCTTGCGTAGGAAAATTGATGTTCACCTCGAGGGAATCACCTCGTGATTGCGCGGGAATTAATCGATGCCCTTCGCAGGAGCGGGGAGAGCCTAAGCGTGGCAGAGTCACTAACGGGTGGATTGCTGGCGAGTGCGTTGATCGACCCTCCAGGTGCATCTGATGTTTTCTTAGGAGGCATTGTGGCGTACACAACCCGGGCTAAACGGGAAGTTCTCAGAGTCGAAGAGGAGGCCCTGGCACATGGTGTTGTTTCGGAAGAAGTTGCATTAGCCATGGCACAAAGGGCCCTCGAGCTCTTTGGCTCGGATTACGCGCTCTCTACGACAGGAATTGCAGGGCCGGGCCCTGCGGATGGGCAGGAAGCGGGAACCGTATGGCTGGGTTGCGCGTCTAAAGTCAGTAGTGGAGCAATCCTGCTAAAACTTGCAGGGGATCGAAATCAGATTCGTGCGGCTGCGGTGAAGTCAGCGTTGGAGATGATTGATACCCAAGTAGTTTTTAGTCGGCTTCATCAACGTAAATGAGCCAAGATTCACACACGGTGGCTTTCTCGGGTATTATGGAACTCCCCTCTTTTTGGGAAAGTGTGATTACGCAGTAGGAAGGAAATGGACATGATCGTTTTGCGCAATGTGATCGGTGATGAACTTCGCCGTCGTCGTCAAGATCAGGGCCGAACCCTGCGTGATATTTCTGGTGCCGCATCGGTGTCGCTGGGCTACCTGTCTGAAATCGAGCGCGGACAAAAAGAAGCGTCTTCTGAACTTATTGCTGCTATTTGCGGCGCCCTTGAGGTCTCACTCTCAGATATCTTGGCGTCGGTGAGTACATCGGTTGCCCATGCTGAATCAGCACAGCCATTGACCTTCCCCAGCGCTATTTCTTCCGTCTAGATCTTCATTCCAATAGCAGGTCTGTGGTGCGAATAAGTGATATGTCAGAGCGCCTCGAGGCCGTGATTGGCTCCCACTACAGCGCGTCATGGCGCAAGGACATGGTTCTTCCTGATCTTGGTTGCACGGTTGACGCGGCCATAGTTGATGGTGTTGAAGCGGCAGTGATTTGGCGCGCGGTCTGCAATTTCGTCGAGGTTCCCAGTTCCCTGCGCTAGTGTTGCAATGTGAGTGCAACCGATCAATCACCAGTGATTGAAACATTGGAAAGCCCTCGGGTCCTCACCATTGCAAACCGATCTGTTGCGACCCTGTCGGCTGCCCAAATGTTTGGTGGGATTGCTGTAGCAGGATCTGTTCCTGCGGGAGCCTTGCTCGCAGCATCGATGACAGACTCTGAGGCATTCGCCGGACTTGTTCAAACAGCGGGAGTCCTAGGCGCCGCAATCTTCGCCCTGCCACTCGCGCGAATTGCCTTAACAAGGGGGCGCCGCCCGGCTCTGGCCAGCGGTTATGGAATGGGAGTCATTGGTGCGATTCTTGTCATAATCGGAGCTGTTTCATCCCAGATAGCAATTGTATTATTCGGATCGCTGTTCGTGGGTGTCGCAAGTGCTGCAAGTTTGCAGGCCCGCTACGCAGCAACGGATCTCTCAATGCCCCAGCACCGAGCCCGCTCACTTTCCTATGTCGTATGGGCGGCCACAATCGGCGCGGTTCTGGGTCCCAATCTTCTGAACTTCAGCGGCTCAGTGGGCCTGAGTTTAGGTCTGCCGCGGTTGTCAGGAGCATATGTAATCTCCGGCATAGCGTTAACCTGCGCGGTTATTGTTTTGCTCGTGGCCTTGCGCCCTGACCCATTTATCTTGGCGACAAAGCTGCGTCAGGATCTCGACCCAGCGATAAAAATTGCGCACCCAAAATTGCGTGACGGGATTGAACACCTGCGTACCCGTCCACGTGCTCTGTTAGGAATTGGCGCAATATCGATTGGGCATGTCGTAATGGTGATGGTGATGGTCATGACCCCGGTTCACATGGCCCATGTTGATGTCACATTACAACTTATTGGCTTGGTAATTAGCGTTCACGTTGCCGGTATGTATGCATTTTCACCGCTCGTCGGTATGGCGGTAGACCGTTTCGGTCGAGTGCCCATGATCGTCGCTGGAATTGTTATTTTGGCAACAAGTTGTGTGATTTCGGGATTGGCTCCAGCAAATAATGTGCTGGTACTAGGAATCGGGCTATTCCTCCTTGGCTTGGGCTGGTCCTTTACCCTCATCGCCGGTTCAACTTTGGTTACTGATTCGGTGGAAGCGAATGAGCGGCCCTCGGTCCAAGGTCTGTCGGACCTGTCAATGAATGCCGCTGGTGCTCTTGGTGGTATTGCTGCCGGGTTCATCATGTGGCTCGGGGGATATGGCTGGCTGTGCGCACTTGCGTTGCTTCCCCTGATCGGGCTAGCAGTGTGGGTGAGTCTCCCGGCGTGTCGAAAGCCATCGAACGCACGTTCGATATAGGCTCTCACCGCTGGGTCGAGTTTTCAACAACCTCGGGTGATTATCCACAAAAGAAAATCACCTAAGGCCAATGTCAGTGCTCGCACTTAGCCTTCGTCAAACATAAATAAACGTGAAGCGTTCTCACTGAACTGCACTGAAGTGCAGTTGTGATCGTGGAACCAGGGTTGAGGAGTAAGAGCATGGCAAATAACGAAAAGGACCGCGAAAAGGCCCTTGATTCCGCATTGGCTCAAATTGAGCGTCAGTTCGGCAAAGGTTCACTCATGCGACTGGGTGACTCCGAACGCGTTCCCATGGAGATTATTCCCACCGGATCAATTGCCCTAGATATCGCATTAGGTATTGGCGGGTATCCGCGCGGGCGCATCGTGGAAATTTATGGTCCAGAATCATCGGGTAAGACGACGGTTGCCTTACACGCCATTGCGAGCGTTCAAGCGCGCGGCGGACTTGCTGCTTTCATTGATGCTGAGCACGCCCTTGACCCCGAGTACGCGGCTCACCTTGGTGTTGATTTGGACAATCTTTATGTATCCCAGCCCGACAATGGCGAGCAGGCACTGGAAATTTGTGACACCTTGGTTCGCTCGGGAGCGATTGATCTAGTTGTTATCGACTCGGTCGCAGCACTGACCCCACGCGCTGAAATTGAAGGCGATATGGGCGATTCACACATGGGATTGCAGGCACGACTTATGAGTCAGGCACTTCGCAAGATGGCGGGTGCGCTAAGCAATACCAACACGACAGCAATATTTATCAACCAACTACGAGAGAAAATCGGCGTGATGTTCGGATCACCGGAAACAACAACCGGTGGAAAAGCTTTGAAGTTCTATTCGTCGGTTCGATTAGACGTTCGTCGGATTGAGACCCTCAAAGGTGGAACTGAGGCTGTTGGTAACCGGACGCGCGTGAAGATCGTGAAAAATAAAGTCGCACCCCCATTTAAACAAGCGGAGTTTGACATCATTTATGGAGAGGGAATCTCGCGTGAAGGTTCCCTCATAGATATTGGAGTTGATCAAGGAATTGTTCGTAAAGCCGGTGCCTGGTACACCTACGAAGGCGATCAACTCGGGCAGGGCAAAGAAAATGCCCGTACCTTTTTAAGGGACAACGCTGATTTGGCCAATGAAATTGAAAAGCGAATCAAGGAGCAGATGGGAATTGGTCCTAAGATTGAAATCCCAGAACCGGCTAAATCTGCCAAGTCTGCAGCCAAAGCCGACATTGATTTAGTCGATCTTGACGCTCAAAACGAGTAAACATTCCCATCGATGATCGATCAAGGTTTGGGTGGGCAGAGCGGGGAGTCGGAAATCATGTCGGTCGTTATGCGCCGACTGAATGCGGCTCCTCGTTCGCGGGGGGAGTTATCCAAGTATTTACTCGACAGAGAGTTTGACCCAGCCTTGATTGATCGGGTACTCGATCGTGTTGCATCGATGGGTTACATCGATGATGTTGCTTACGCCCAAGAGTGGGTGCGCAGTCGTCACCGAGCCCGCGGTCTAGCGCCAAGCGTGCTCAAACGTGAACTGATCAGTAAGGACATTGATTTAGAGGTAATTGAAGCTGCCTTGGAACAATTAACTTCGGACGAGACACGTGTTCGGGCTTATGAATTGGCCGCGAAGAAATACCGGAGTTTAATGTCAGTTGACCATGCGGTTGCGGTCAGGCGCATAGCTTCTTTGTTGCAACGTAAAGGTTATCCGCCGAGCATGTGTTTTCAGGTCGCCAAGGAAACTGTCGGGGCGGAATTAGATGCTGACGGCGAATTGGAGAGATAGTTCCCTCAATGTGAGCATCGTTCAGATGGTGCTAGAATTCCGGAAATAGATCGCCATAATCAAGTCAGGGGGTTTTTCATGCCGGGTTTGTCCGAGTGGGCTGTTCGTAAACCAGTAGTTGCTCTTATTTCCTACTTTGTAGCGCTTATCGCTGTTGTGGGAATTGGTATTTCATTTGGTGGTTCATTAAATGACTCATTTGATTTGCCTGACACGGAGTCGACCACCGCAACGGACTTACTTGCCACTATTGGAAATGCCGAACTTGATGCTTCATCTTCTGGGGCAACGGCCACAATAATCTGGTCACCTGCCACGGGCAGCGCTGTTGATCCGGATACTTCAGCTGTAATCACACCAGTCCTGGAGGAGATTGCTGCCCTTCCTGCGGTAGTGTGCGTGACTAATCCATTCGATTTGACGGCTCCATATGGTGACGCCTGTCCAGCTGCAAATGGAGATATGGCGACGATGATGTCGCAGGCATCTGAAGAGGAATTGGAACAACTTGAGCCCGCATTGCAGGCTTCAGCGATAGCTAACTCTCCGATCAGTTCAGATGGAACGGTTGCATATTCGACCGTAACATTCACCGGTGGCATGGGGGGCGATGTACCGACAGCCGACGTAGTGAGCTTTCTTGACCTAGTTAAATCGGTGAACTCGGAGGCAATAGCGGTTGGTGCCAGTGGAGACATCCTCGGTAGCGTCCAGGAAGTTCCCTCCAGCGAGCTCTTCGGGATTCTGGTAGCCATTGTTATTTTGCTGATTGCCTTCGGATCTATCATCGCGGCGGGTATGCCAATTGTGGTGGCCGTCATTGGTTTAGCGGCAGGCCAAATGCTGGTGTTAGTTGTTGCTCTCTTTATGGATGTTGCCACATTTGCACCCACGCTGGCGGCCATGATCGGTTTGGGTGTGGGAATTGACTACGCACTGTTTGTTCTGAACCGGTATCGACAAGCGATTTTAGTTGGACATGAACAAAAACGGGCGGCCCTTGAAGCTGTAAACACAGCTGGGCGGGCTGTTCTTTTTGCCGGGGCAACAGTGATTTTCGCTTTATGCGGTCTGTTTATCCTGCGCATTGGTTTCTTCAATGGTTTGGCATTGGCGGCAATCGTCACGGTGCTAATGGTGATGACGGCTGCACTGTGGCTACTTCCTGCGACCCTGTCACTTTTGGGCACGAAAGCATTGGGCTTGCGACTTCCATGGGGTACCAAACCGGGTGAGGGCCATGCAGAGGGCAAGCAATGGTCACGATACGGGCGGTTCTTGCAAAAGCGCCCTTGGTTCTTTGCCATCGTGTCCGTCGGACTAGTTGCAATCATGGCAATTCCCGTTTTCTCGTTGCGTCTGGGTTTCGCTGATGCATCCGGAAACGCGCAGGGGACTCCAACCAGGATTGCATACGACCTCACTTCGGAGGGTTTTGGTCCGGGCACAAGTGGCCCGTTCATCGTTGCTGTCGAACTCTCCCAACCCAATGATCTTGAGCAGTATGCAGCAGCCATAACTGCAATTGAGTCGACCCCAGGTGTTGCAGCGACGAATCCATCAACTGCAATTCTTCCTTTATTGCAGGCCTCCGGTGGTGGTTTAAGCCCAGACGGCACAGTCGGTGCTGTTTTTGTTGTTCCCGCAACGGGACCCCAAGATGCCGCGACAGCAGACCTGCTTACGGAATTGCGTGATGTAACGGGACCGGAATTCAATGCCGCAACGGGTGGCTCGCTTTACGTAGGAGGTGCGCTTGCCGTTACCTCAGACTTTACGCAAGTACTCGTAAGTGCGTTACCGCTCTTTCTTTTGATCGTGGTCTCACTCGGATTCCTCGCATTGATGGTTCTCTTCCGTTCTGTGGTGGTTCCACTTACCGCAGCGTTAACGAGTCTGCTGAGTTTTGCCGCAGCAACAGGTATCACGGTCGCGGTTTTCCAATGGGGATGGTTCAGTGAAGTCCTTGGGGTGTCCGGAACTGGTCCAATCTTCCCATTCCTACCCATAATGGTTTTTGCAATTCTGTTCGGACTATCAATGGATTACCAAGTCTTCCTTGTCTCGCGAATGCGTGAGGAATGGGACCACACTGCAGACAATGCGGCCGCCGTGCGCCGTGGACTTGCGGGCTCCGGCAAGGTGGTGGCCATTGCGGCTGCGATCATGGCAAGTGTTTTCCTTGCATTCGTTCCCACGCCGGACAACACCATCAAGCTTTTCGGGGTTGCCTTGGGATCGGCCGTTCTGATAGACGCATTCTTGATCCGACTGATAGCTGTGCCTTCACTCATGTCGATTATTGGCAAGGGAAACTGGTGGCTGCCGGGCTGGTTGGACCGGATCTTGCCCACAGTTCACATTGAGCCAGGTGAAGACGAAGTATTCGACGAAGATATCGAGACGTCCAAGTCGACGCCGGTTGGCTAGGGGAGAGACCCTTTTGGATTCGTCGGGATTACTGTTGAGTCCTATGCCTAACATTGACATGCCTCTGATCGGCAAACCCCGCACGTATCAGGTGCGCACCTATGGGTGTCAAATGAATGTGCACGATTCCGAGCGCATCACTGGGCTTTTGGAGTCTGAGGGTTACACACCCGTCCAAGAAGGGGCGATCGCTGATCTCATTGTTTTTAATACGTGTGCTGTTCGTGAAAATGCGGACAACAAGTTGTATGGCAATTTGAGTCATTTAGTGCCCATCAAAAATGCGAATCCCGGCATGCAAATCGCCGTTGGCGGTTGCTTGGCACAAAAGGATCAGGGGGAGATTCTGCGCAAGTCTCCCGTTGTTGACGTGGTATTCGGAACCCACAATCTGGGTTCACTACCTGTACTTTTAGAACGAGCCCGAATCGAGGCTGAATCGCAGGTAGAGATCGCCGAAGCACTTGTTGATTTTCCATCGGCGTTGCCAACCAAGCGAGATGCTATTTACAGCGCATGGGTGTCAATTAGTGTTGGGTGCAACAACACCTGCACTTTCTGCATCGTTCCTTCGCTTCGAGGAAAAGAAAAAGATCGCCGTGCAGGTGATATTCTGACTGAGATCGAAGTGCTCGTAGCTGACGGAGTTGTAGAAATAACACTTCTCGGCCAGAACGTAAATGCATATGGGTCTGATCTCGGGGAGCCACAGGCATTCAGCAAGTTGTTGCGTGCTTGCGGAGAGATCCCTGGGTTGGAGCGGGTTCGTTTCATGAGTCCGCATCCGCGTGATTTCACCGATGACGTCATCGAGGCGATGGCCCAGACAGAAAATGTCATGCCAACATTGCACATGCCACTTCAGTCAGGTTCAGATTCGATACTGCAGCGGATGCGACGCTCGTACCGGCAAGAGAAGTATCTGGGCATTATTGATCGCGTTCGCGCGGCAATGCCAGAGGCTTCGATCACTACAGACATCATTGTCGGTTTTCCCGGCGAGAGTGAACAGGATTTCCAAGAAACAATGGATGTCGTTAGGAAAGCACGATTTTCCAGCGCGTATACCTTTCAATATTCAAAACGACCAGGTACACCGGCTGCCACCATGGAAGATCAAATTGACAAAGAGATTGTTCAAGAGCGTTACGAGCGACTAGTGAAGTTGGTCAATCAAATTTCATGGGAAGAAAACCTAGCTCAAGTCGATAAGAGTGTAGAGATTTTGGTGGCTCACAGCGAAGGCCGCAAGGATGCCAACACAAATAGGCGATCAGGACGAACAGCTGACGGCCGACTCGCACACTTTGACCTTGGCGAGTTGGTTGCCCGCCCCGGTGATTTCCTAACAGGTACAGTCACATCGGCAGCCCCCCATCACTTAATCGGACAATCAACCTCCGTACGCGGAACCCGAGCCGGGGACCTTTCCGAAACGTCTCCGAAAAGCGCTGTGATGTTGGGGATTCCCACTTTTGTTGCACCTTAAATGAGTGATTCATGAACCCAAATCTCACCCTCACTATCGTGGGGCCAACAGCCGTAGGTAAGACCAAACTTGCGATTGAATGCGCGCAGCGGATCAATGGCGAATTGGTGGGAACAGACTCAATGCAGGCCGTAACGGGCATGGATATCGGCACTGCAAAGCCATTAATTGAGGAACTAGAAAGTATTCCGCACCACATGCTGGATGTGTGGCCGATGTCCCACAAGGCTGATGTCGTGCAATTTAGAGATCTGGCGCGTAAATCGATTGCTGAAATTTGGCAACGACAGAGAACCCCGATTGTTGTGGGTGGAAGTGTGCTCTACATAAAGGCAATCCTTGATCAATTTGATTTCCCGGCAACTGACTCGGTCATCCGTGCACGCTACGAAGCCTTGCTGGATCAAGATGGTTCCGAGAAACTACATCAACTCTTGGCAATTAAGGATCCTGTTACTGCAGGCAATATTTTGCCTGGCAATGGGCGTCGAATAGTTCGTGCGCTTGAAGTTATCGAGATCACGGGTGAGCCGTATAATTCTCGTTTGCCGGAGCCCGTTGAGGAAATCCCGAGCATTCGTGTTGGCTTAGAAATTGATCGAGTTAGCATGGATTTACGAATTGTGAAACGCGTCGATCAAATGCTGGACTCCGGGCTCGTGGCGGAAGTCGAGCAACTTGAATCAGAGGGTTTGCGCAACGCACCAACAGCATCACGCGCAATTGGTTACTCGCAGGTCCTGGCCTACCTGAGTGGGGAGATGGGCGCAGAGGAAATGCGGGAAAAAATTATTTATGCCACGCAGAAATTTGCTCGGCGCCAACAACGGTGGTTCCGACAGGATCCTCGAATCCACTGGCTGCCCTGGAACAGCGAGCACCTGGGTGATTTGGTGTTAATTCACTTTGACGAAGTACTCGGTTCCCAGTAGAGCATCAAAAATTGGTTTCGGTAATTTGCTTAAGACGGCAAGGGTCCGAATGGTGCCATCGGCACTTGACTGTGACGAATGCGCGATAATTGCCGCCTTCTTGAGTTGGGTGAATTTGCGCACATTGACCCGATGGGTGATTTGGGATTTGGGGGTCCAGCTCTGCGCGAAAGTGTCAGGATCAAAGTCTGGTGGAGTGAGCGACATGGTGCTGGCGAGCTTCACGGCTCGAGCGATTGGTTCGCGTGGGAGAGTCGCCTCAAAAAGGTTGCAGGAAATCAGTTGCTGGAGAGCGCGGGCAACTCTGTGCACTTGAACATGGTCGGGGTGACCGTAGCCACCGGATGGGTCATAACCAACCACCGTATCCACATTCAATTCACGTACGAGGTCGGCAAGGTGTTTGGCCACTATCTCAGAATCCAGTCCGGCAAATCCGCCGTTGCCAATGTGCTCACCGTGTAATCCGGAGTCGAGGTATTTGAGTTCGGTAATGCTAGATACGCCCAGAATCTCGGCGGATTTAGCCAGTTCACCTGAACGGTGTGAGGCAAGATCGTTGGCAAATTCGCCGGAGGTTAATCCGGCCGACCCATCGGTGGCAACGACGAGGTGGACACGGTGCCCTGCGGCATGGGCCTTGGCCATGGTTCCGGCCGTGAGGAGTGCCTCGTCGTCGGGATGGGCGTGTACAAAGAGCAGGTTGCGCATAGTGGACCCATTGTGGCGTACGGTCGGCACCGTGCGGATCACCCATATCAGCGATTGCTTTGCTCCCCGAACGGGAGGAATTGAATCCCAAGTTTTGGGGTTGGCCCGCGCCCAACAGCTAATGGGTGATCAGGTACGCGTGATAACGGCTACCCAAGGACCACCCTTCACTGAATTTCCCGTCGATCGGTTGAGTTTCCCGGTTCCCTTTGACCTTCCGATCCACCCACGTACATTTCGAGGTGTCACCCGCCTTTTAACAGAGAATGTCCCGGAAGTTGTCCATGTCCATGCCGGTGTGCTTTCCCCATTCGCATGGAGTGCCACTCGCGCAGCCCATGAGTTGGGGCTTCCTATATTGGTGACAATTCACAGCGTGTGGGGTCAGTTCGCTCGTCCCATGTTTGGATTCAGTGGAGCCTGGCTGAAATGGAATCGCGTTGCCATGAGTGCTGTAAGTGATGTTGCAGCAGAACACATGAGCTCATCCCTTGGTGTGGACATAGATGTCGTTCCCAACGGGATTGATCCCAACCTGTGGACTCGTGCCGGAATTGCAGATTGGAACGCCGCGCCCCTTCAACTTGTCAGCGTGCTTCGCATTGCACCGCGCAAGAGAACTGGAGCACTACTTCGCATAATGAAAGATTTGCAAGTCTATGGAGTGAACGCCCAACTACATATTGTTGGCGACGGTCCTGAACGCACTATGTGGGAAAGAAGAGCGCGAAAAGACCAACTGCCAGTGACATTCCATGGACGGTTGGCCCCAGCAGAACTCAAATTGATCCTTGAGCGATCACAAATATTCATCCAGCCTTCCATCAAAGAGTCATTTGGAATTGCCGCATTGGAGGCTCGGGCCAACGGGCTCGCGGTGCTTGCTCGCAGGGGAACAGGGACGCAGACATTTATCACTGATGGAAGAGACGGTCGGATCTGTGATTCCGATGCCAGTATTGCTTTGGCGATCAAGCAGTGGGATTGCGACCGAACGGCCTTACGCACGGTTCTTGAACACAATTCGCGCGTTTCCCCCGAATATTCGTGGATTGATATTGATCATCGGGTGCGTGCGGCCTACCAACGCGCACTTACGTTGGCCCAATAGAGTGGTGAGGTGAGTTTATTGGCTGAATTGGCGTTCGTTAAAGGACATGGGACTGCCAATGATTTTATTCTTTATAACAATGAAAATTCAGCGAGTAACATTTCACCCACACAGGTGGTTGCGCTGTGCGACCGCCGCTCAGGGCTCGGTGCGGACGGTGTAATCGGCGCGGTTCGGACGAAAAATGTTAACCTGTCCGGAATTCAGCACGGTAATGCGACCTGGTTCATGGACCATCAAAATGCTGACGGAAGTTATGCGGAAATGTGTGGCAATGGCGCACGAGTGTTTGCCCGGTATCTGGTCGCGAACGGTCTAGAAACAGAAAAAGAATTCACCATCTCAACACGTGGTGGAGTTCGTGCGGTGCACGTGCATCCCGATTTCACCGTATCCGTTGAGATGGGAACGGCCTTGGCTGCGTCACCTCCTGCTTCATCATCTACTCAAAGGATTCATCTGGCAACGGGAGAAGTATTTGACTCCGTAGGGGTGTTCTTTCCCAATCCTCATGCTGTGTGTTGGGTGGATCAAGCTGATTTATCTCAATTAATCCTGGGCGAGATTCCCGTATCTGAACCAATTGAAGCATTCCCCGACGGAATGAACGTGGAATTCGCCGCGATAACGGCTCCCGGTGAGGTAAGCATGAGGGTATTTGAACGTGGGGTGGGTGAGACTCAATCCTGTGGGACTGGAGCTTGTGCAGTGGCTTGGGCTGCCCGCCGGAGTGCCGCAAGTCTTGCGAAGTACTTTGAGTGGAAAGTTTCTGTACCCGGTGGGGAGCTCTTTGTAAGCGAGAACAGCGAAACTGGAGGTTTCACTTTGCGTGGGGCAGCCGAACTAGTGGCGCGTGGTCGAGTTTTAATTTAATTTGGGCAAGTACCCTCCAATAGTTTTTTAGCACTAGGCCATATGCCAGGCATCTGAGATACTTAGTCCGTGAATGAATCAGGCTCTGAGCAAGACCTTGACGTAAGTCTTGAACTCGAACAGAGAGCCGGACTACGTAAAGTCTCATCACTGTCCACGGAACTACAGGACATCACAGAGGTCGAGTATCGGCAGATCAGGCTTGAACGGGTGGTTCTCGCGGGCGTGTGGACCACTGGAACCGTTGAGTCGGCAGAACGCTCACTTCGGGAATTAGCAGCATTGGCGGAAACCGCTGGGTCCATCGTTGTTGATGGGGTGATTCAGCGACGGGATGCCCCTGATCCCGCGACCTACTTGGGTTCAGGAAAGGTAAAAGAATTGGCACTTATCGTGGCTGAAACGGGTGCTGACACTGTGATTTGCGATGGTGAGTTAACTCCAGGGCAACTGAGGCAGTTGGAAAATATTGTTAAAGTCAAAGTGGTGGACCGCACTTGGCTAATCCTCGACATTTTTGCTCAGCATGCGCGTAGTCGCGAAGGCAAGGCTCAAGTCTCACTTGCACAGATGCAGTATCTGTTGCCAAGGCTTCGCGGTTGGGGCGAGTCACTGAGCCGGCAAGCTGGTGGCCACGCCGGTGGTGCTGGTGGCGGTTTAGGCACTCGAGGTCCTGGTGAAACCAAAATTGAAACTGACCGCCGACGGATCAGGGCACAAATGACGAAGTTGCGCCGTGAACTCAAGGCGCTGGAGGCCACCCGCAGAACCCAGCGCAGTGCCCGAGAATCTTCAGGGATCCCTACCGTTGCATTGGCCGGATACACAAATGCTGGGAAATCTAGTTTGCTTAATGCTTTGACTGGGGCAGGGGTACTTGTGCAAGACGCACTTTTTGCAACCTTGGATCCCACTGTTCGAAAGTTGAAGGCTCCCAGTGGCAAAGAATTTACTTTGGCCGACACCGTGGGTTTTGTTCGACACCTGCCCCACGATCTCGTTGAGGCTTTTCGATCAACGCTGACCGAGGTACAGGAAGCCAGCCTGATCGTTCACGTGGTCGACGGATCAGATGAAGACCCATTCGGGCAGATTTCGGCGGTACGAGAGGTGCTCAATGAAATTGGTGCCGGTGACATCCCTGAAATTATTGCAATAAATAAGTCAGATATTGCTGACCCAATGGATATCGCCTCGATCCAAGGCTCATTCCCTACTGCAATTGTGATGAGTGCTCACACGGGTGCGGGGCTTAATGAGTTGCTGCAGAGAATTGAATCAGAATTACCGCAAACACTTGTGAAAATTGATGTGACAATTCCCTACAATCGCGGGGACCTACTTGCTCGCATTCACGACACCGGTGAGCAGGTGCGGATCGACCATGTCGAAATGGGAAGTTGTGTGACGGCACTGGTTCCGCCAGCGCTGGCAGCTGACATTAAGCGCTTTGGGTTTCTGCGTGCAGGTTGATATTGACGCACAGGATCTACTAGCGAAAACAGTTGATGCATTTGATGGCTCGCAACGTCTTGGTCAGCAACAAATGGTCTCGACGATTATCGAGGGCCTGAGTGCTGGCGGTCATCGAATCATCCAAGCGGGAACGGGTACTGGAAAATCACTTGGCTACCTTGTTCCTGCTGCCGCTCACGCACTGAGTGAAGGGGGCGGCACGGTCGTTGTGTCAACGGCGACCATTGCGCTTCAGCGGCAATTAATGGAAAAGGATTTACCGCTTTTGGCGTCCACTCTGGCGAAGGAGTACGGCGTCACATTAACGTTTGCCGTCCTCAAAGGTCGAAACAATTACGTATGTCTGCAGAAACTGCATTCAGAGATCCCCGATCCTGATGGTGATGCACTTTTTGATGTCAGTCGTGGAGTCCTTGGTGATCAAGCGGTCGCAGTTCGCGCATGGGCAATGAACACTGACTCCGGTGATAAAGACGATTTCGGTGACGACATTGACCCCCGGGTGTGGCGAGCATTCTCGGTGAACAGACGTGAATGCGTTGGTGAGTCAAAGTGTTCCTTCGGTGAGGATTGTTTTACGGCCAAAAGGCGGCTGCAGGCTCAGGCTGCACACATCGTTGTCACGAATCACGCACTGTTGGCAATTGATGTTGTTGAAGGTATTCCAATTTTGCCGGAACACGACATTGTGATCATCGACGAGGGCCATGAAATAGTCGATCGAGCGACTGGCGCAATGACGATTGAACTTAATGCAACTGGGGTTGAGAGGGTGATTTCGCGGGTTAGCTCACAGGTAAGCGAGCAAACAATGGACGTATTAATGGACTCTCAAAAAGCTTTCGAGGATGCATTACTGGCGTCCTCGGACCCAACAACTGGACTGACACGACTTTCACATGTAGATCCTGAATTACTCCTGGCCTTGACTCTTATTCGCGATGCTAGCCATGCTGGCGTGAGCGAAATGGCCCCTCAAAAGGGTGAAGATCCAGATATCGCAGCGCGCAATCAGCGGGCTCGCGGTGGGCTTGAAGAGCTCCACGATTTTGCGGGGGCTCTGATATCCCAGGGAAACGATTCCGTCTTGTGGATTGATCATGACGGTCGGCCGCCAACACTGCACAGTGCGCCTTTGAGCGTGGCTCACCTTCTGCGCGACCGGTTATTTGCGGAGAAGTTTGCGGTCGTTACTAGCGCAACCCTGACCACCAGTGGTAATTTCGATGCAATCGCAGCATCACTTGGCTTGGGTTCTGACAGGCGCACAGAGACCATTGATGTTGGTTCCCCATTTGACTATGCAAAACAAGGGATTCTCTATGTAGCAGCGAATCTGCCACCTCCAGGGCGTGAAGGACTAGATATGGCGAGCCTGGATGCAATGGGGGAGTTGGTTGAGGCTGCTGGCGGCCGTACCTTGATTTTGTGTTCGAGTTGGCGGGCGGTGGAAAAAGCGGCGGAGTATTTGCGGGTGCGGTGCGATAGCCCATTGCATGTTCAGAGAAAGGGTGAATCAGTCTCACTTCTTGTTGAGCGGTTCACCACCAACATTGAGTCAACCTTGATCGGAACACTGTCCCTTTGGCAAGGTGTTGACGTACCCGGCGACTCGTGTATTCAAGTAATCATCGACCGTATTCCTTTTCCCAGACCGGATGATCCGGTGATGTCAGCTCGTTCTGCTCGTGTGGATGATGCAGGTGGCTCAGGGTTTAGATCAGTGACTCTTCCGCGAGCGGGACTGCTGCTCGCCC
Source organism: Candidatus Nanopelagicales bacterium (assembly GCA_017857705.1). GTDB lineage: Bacteria > Actinomycetota > Actinomycetes > S36-B12 > S36-B12 > UBA4592. The sequence goes on along the minus strand of JAFMCP010000001.1, from coordinate 95,239 downwards.
AGGCATCGGGCAGGCTGATTCGAAGTGGACAAGACAAAGGGGTGGTGAGCGTCTTGGACTCACGACTAGCGAACTCGGGTTATGGCAGCAGCCTAAGAAAGAGTATGCCGCCGATGTGGTTCACAACAGATGCGGCCACAGCAGTTAATGCCCTCGAAAGATTGCGCCGCGACTCAGATTCACGAGTCGCGGGTCAATAATTTAGGTGAAGGATGAATTTGCGTGAAGGATTATCAGAGTCTGCGCAGTACCGAAACAACTTTGCCGAGAATTTGTGCGTTGTCACCCGGAATCGGTGAATAAGCTGGATTGTGTGGCATTAGCCAGACGTGTCCATCCCGGCGCTTGAAGGTCTTCACCGTTGCTTCATCGTCTATCAAAGCGGCGACGATATCGCCGTTTTCACACGTGGCCTGCTGGCGAATAACGACCCAGTCCCCGTCGCAGATTGCTGCATCCACCATGGAGTCGCCGACCACCTTGAGACTAAAAAGATCGCCTTCGCCGACAAGGTCGCGGGGGAGTGGAAATATTGCCTCAACGGATTGCTCGGCCAGGATTGGCCCACCCGCTGCGATGCGACCGAGGACGGGAACGTTCGTTGTTGAGTATTCGGATTCGGTGGCCTCAGATAAATCGTTCCCGGTGGACTCAGGGGAAAGAACAAGCGCTCGGGGACGATTTGGGTCAATTCGCAAGTAGCCGGCTCGCTGCAAGTTCTTGAGTTGGTGGGCTACCGAGCTCGGGCTGGTCAAACCAACTGACTCACCGATTTCGCGGACGCTCGGGGGATAACCGCGCTCTAGTGTCGTGTCGCGAATCATGTCCAGTATGGCGCGTTGGCGGGGTGAAAGTTCACTACGGGATGGGTCGTGTAGCTGTGTCACCACAGAGTCAGTGTTTGTACCTTCGGAACGGGTGATTGTGTCCGTGGGTTTCTGAATCCGGCCAGCCATTGTGACTCCTTGTCCGTGTGTTGGTAAATCGTCTACCGACGGGTGAATGAGGCGAATGTCAGACCCATCTGGTGAAGTCAGATTAGTCCAGATCGCGACACGAATCAAACACATGTTCGAAATGTAGTGGACGTGTCGCAATCCCAGTGCTATAAATCGTACATCCGTTCGAACAATTGAAAGGCTTCCCCATGAATGTCAACACTATGTCCCCGCAGGCCGTATCCCCGAACCGTTCGTCAATTGTGCTCACCTCACGGGGGCGGGTCGTGCTTGGACTCATTTTGACCCTTTTGGCGATTTTCGTGTGGGTACTTTTTGGTAGCGGCACGGCAGATGCAGCGGGAAGCTCATCAGGACCAGCCACGAACGTAGTGGTTGTGCAGCAGGGCGAAAACTTATGGTCAATTGCCCAGAATGTTGACCCTGATGGGGACCCACGAGATTTGGTGATCCGCATTCGTGAACTTAACGCCCTTGGCTCACAGCACGTTTTCCCAGGACAATCCTTAATAGTCCCCATCTCCTAGCTTTTGTGCCAGCGTTTTACAGTAGATCTGTGAAACGCGTGTCGTTACTGGTTGCTTTGGTGTCCGTGATTGCGATATCCATGGGACTTGGCTCGGCGGGCACTCCAGTTCAGGCCGCGCAAGCTGATCCGAGTTGGCGTACCAACGGAGATGTTCGTGCATGTAGCGCACCGCTGTCATTCAATGTAGCGGGACCACGAAGTCCAGGGCGAGGCGAAAAGGTCCTTGTCATTGGGGATTCTTTAACTAGGGACTCCCGCTCAATGCTCACTAAGTCGCTTAAAGCCTCCGGTTGGAATCCTGTTATCCGGTGTTTTGGAGGTAAGCGAATTGACTGGGGGATGTCGCAACTTCGTGACCAGCGCAAGTGGGAGGGGATCCCACAGACAGTGGTAATCGCCCTAGGTACCAACGATATGCGCTGGATTGATAAACGGACCACAGAAGTGCGAATTGACAAAATTCTGGATCAACTTGGTCCTAAGAGAAATGTGTTGTGGGTGAATCTTTATGGCAGCAATGGGGATCGTTTCAGCAAGTCAAAGCAAGCATGGTTTAACAAAACTTTAAAAAGTATCGCTTCAAAGAGACCGAATGTGCATGTGTTGCCGTGGGCCACACATGCCAAGGCTGCCGATATCCCTATGTCTGGACCTTTGCATTACGCCCATAAGGGGTTGGTTCTACGAACAAAGCTCACGGTTGGTTACTTGAATACGACTTTCGGTGAGTTACCGTCCACTAGATAGCAACACGCCGAATCAAATAGGTTGCATAACTGCCGTTGATCCATTAGATTCACACCCCTAGATGTAGTAGTTGAGCTCAGGTGTTTGCCCACAGGTTGTGGTTTCAGCACACAGGTGAGACACACATCATCCACAGGCAGTCCACAGGCTGGCAGAATTGGCGTTACCAGTGTTACGCAAGAGAATGAAGTGATAAGTGTTGTCAGATTTAAGGAAAGTCCAAGATTTAGTGAAAGAGGGGAGTTGGTGACCTGATGAAATGCCCATTTTGTCGTGAAGAGGATTCTCGTGTCGTTGACTCTCGGACTGTAGATGAAGGGCTAGCAATTCGTCGGCGTAGGGAGTGCGGCCAATGTGGGCGTCGTTTCACAACGGCGGAAGTAGCCGCCCTTGCTGTCGTAAAAAGAAGCGGCGTGAGTGAGCCGTTCAATCGAAACAAAGTCGTGAGTGGGGTTCGCAAAGCGTGTCAAGGAAGGCCAGTGTCTGATGATCATCTCGCACTACTTGCACAGCGCGTCGAGGATTTTCTTCGCGCCACAGGAAATAGTGAAATCCCTGCCCAAGAGGTGGGACTCGCAATCCTTTCTCCACTTCGCGAACTCGACGAGGTTGCCTACCTTCGGTTCGCTTCCGTTTATCGATCCTTTGACACTCTTGAAGATTTTGAAGCTGAGATCGCCCTCCTTCGGGCAGAGGGCGAACCCACTGGCCGAGAACCTGATCGCTCGACTCACTCAAGTAAATAAGCCTCAACCACAACTAAATACAAAAACAGAAACTTCCCATCATCAGCTTGAAGCGGATAGCTCCCCGACAAGTTCACCCAGCAAAACGAAAGGCACCACCATGACGCAAGCACCAGAAGCACCGACAATTACATCCAAAGAGGATTTCGTCAACAACACTGTTGGTGGACCAGGATTAGAACTGGTCCGACTGTTCACGACTGAGGGAATCCATCCCTATGACGATGTCAATTGGGAACGGCGTGACGTTGTTCAAAACAACTGGAAAACTGGTGAAATTGTTTTCGAGCAACGAGGCGTTGAATACCCAGATTTTTGGAGCGTCAATGCATCGACAATCGTCACAACAAAATATTTCCGTGGAGCTGTTGGGGCTGACAACCGCGAGTGGAGCCTGAAACAACTCATTGATCGGGTTGTCCTCACGTACACCAAGGCTGGTCGTGACAATGGTTACTTCCGTACCGACAAGGATTCTGAAGTCTTTGAGCATGAACTCACCTACATGCTTTTGCATCAAGTGTTTTCTTTCAACTCACCGGTTTGGTTCAACGTGGGAACAACGGCACCCCAGCAGGTCAGTGCATGCTTCATCTTGAGCGTTGATGACACCATGGACTCAATCCTTAACTGGTACCGCGAGGAGGGCATGATCTTCAAAGGCGGCTCCGGTGCTGGACTAAACCTGTCGCGGATCCGTTCCAGCAAAGAACTATTGCGTTCATCCGGTGGAACAGCATCAGGACCGGTCTCATTCATGCGCGGTGCTGACGCATCCGCCGGAACGATCAAGTCGGGCGGAGCCACTCGTCGCGCTGCAAAGATGGTGGTTCTTGACGTTGATCATCCTGATATCGAAGAGTTCATTGAGACCAAGGTACGCGAGGAAGACAAAATCCGAGTCCTTCGTGATGCGGGATACGACATGGATTTGGGTGGCACAGATATCGCCAGTGTCCAATACCAAAATGCAAATAACTCGGTTCGGGTATCTGATCTATTCATGACTGCTGTGGAAAATGGTGAGCCATTCGGCCTTACAGCACGCACCGATGGGCGTGTAGTTGAAACCGTTGACGCTCGTGAGCTCTTTCGTAAGATGACTGAGGCCGCCTGGGCATGTGCGGATCCCGGTATCCAATACGACGACACAATCAATGACTGGCACACCAACCCCGAGACGGGTCGAATCAACGCTTCAAACCCTTGCTCTGAATACATGAGCTTGGACAACTCTTCCTGTAACTTGGCCAGTTTGAACCTGCTGAAGTTTCTCAAGGATGACGACACCTTTGACGCGGAGCGATTCTCCAAGGCTGTTGAATACGTAATCACAGCAATGGATATCTCGATCTGTTTTGCCGATTTCCCGACAGCGCCCATTGGCGACACCACACGGCGTTTCCGTCAGTTGGGTGTTGGCTACGCAAACCTCGGTGCATTGCTCATGGCGACGAGCTTGCCATATGACTCCGAAGCTGGACGTGCATTTGCTGCAGGAATCACTTCGCTCATGACAGGAACGGCTTACAAGCGCAGTGCTGAGCTCGCTGGGATTGTTGGTCCTTATGAGGGTTATGCACGTAACGAATACGCCCACAAGAGAGTAATGCGCAAGCATGCTGCATCCAATGACAATATTCGTCGCTTTAGTAATCTTGATGGCGATGTGACTGCTCTGGCTGTAAAGGTTTGGGAAGAAGCCCTCACGCTTGGCGAGAACAATGGCTGGCGTAACGCTCAAGCATCCGTGTTGGCTCCAACCGGAACTATTGGTTTCATGATGGACTGCGACACCACCGGCATTGAACCAGACTTCTCCTTGGTCAAGTTCAAGAAGCTCGTTGGCGGCGGCTCCATGCAGATCGTGAACCAGACAATTCCGCGTGCACTGCGCAAACTTGGTTATGCGGAGGAAACGGTTGAAGCGATTATTGAGTTCATCGGCGAGAATGGTCATGTCATTGATGCTCCAGGCCTCAAGCAGGAGCACTATGCGATCTTCGACACCGCAATGGGTGCGCGTTCCATTACTCCAATGGGGCATGTTCGCATGATGGCCGCCGTGCAACCATTCATCTCTGGCGCAATTAGCAAGACGGTCAATATGCCATCTGACGCAACAGTTGACGAGGTCGAGGAAATCTACTTCCAGGGTTGGAAGCAAGGAATCAAGGCTCTCGCCATCTACAGGGACAACTGCAAGGTTGGTCAACCGTTAAGTGATGCAAAGGCTAAGACGTCAGACTCGGCTGTCGAGCCTGCCGCAGTCTCTGAGCATCCTGTTCGTCGTCGCCTACCTAAGTCGCGTCCAAGCCAAACAACTTCTTTCTCGGTGGCTGGCGCTGAGGGCTACATGACTGCAGGTAGCTACGAAGACGGCGAACTAGGTGAGGTGTTCCTCAAGCTCGGTAAGCAGGGTTCGACACTTGCCGGAGTTATGGACGCTTTCTCGATCGCGATCAGCATCGCATTGCAATACGGCGTGCCACTTGATGCATTTGTCAACAAGTTCGTCAACATGCGATTTGAGCCAGCAGGCATGACGGATGATCCCGATATCAGGATCGCGCAGTCAATGATGGACTACATCTTCCGTCGTCTGGCACTTGACCATCTGACTTTTGAACAGCGTGAGGCACTAGGGATCTTCAGTGCAGAGGAGCGCACCGCAACGGTACAAAGCAGCTATGCACCTGCGCCAGCTGCTGATCTCGCGGTCACCGAAGCATCTGGTGAGGAGGAGCAGGCTGCAGTAAGAAGCGCCTCAGCTGTTCCGACGCAGGTTCATTCAAGTGCGGAATTGATGGAATCAATCACCGGAACCGCATCAGATGCACCGCTTTGCATGACCTGTGGAATCAAGATGCGTCCCGCAGGTAGTTGCTACGTGTGTGAGGGTTGTGGGAATACCTCCGGTTGTAGTTAGTTCTGGAGTGTCACCGTTTCGTCAAGGATAATGGCGGAATTCGTGGCGCTACAGACAACCGGATGAAAGGGGTTTTCACATCTCTGCCATCAGACGGTGGCCAGCTCGACCCAGTCTCTCCCTAAAGAGACTGGGTCGAGCTTTTTTTAGTCGCACACCCGTACAGGGTCCTGTTGGGATTCTTCATCTGAGGCGACCTCAGGAATCATCAAGTCACCCCGGCGGGAAACAGCGACCACGTCCCTTGTGAACTCATTTGGATACCTCTTCCGCACAACGACATCCTCCCCGCAGGTGATGTAACCCGCGCAAAGAGTGTCAACTCAACTAACAGCAATCCATGAGGATCCGCCAGACTGGCGTGGTGGCAGCAACGACTTGATAAGCGTTCGAGGCCCCGGAAAATAGTGCCATTTCTAACAGGGACTTCGTGCGTTGAAATTTGTGAAAAAATCCCTTGAACAACTCTGGGACAGGATTAAGGTCTAAATTTAAAATACCCGGAAAACCCGGTCCATGCTGAAACAGCGGCCACTTTAAACCCCATTCATGTGAGCAATAAGGGTGAATTTCGACCCAAAACAAGCCCGCAATGTGCCCGCAGTGCTGCCGTAGGTGGCGTAAACTGACAGGACGTTCAGGACAACTCGAAGGAGCATCACAATGCGCGGTAGATTCGTTTCAATCGGAATTATTGGATTCAGCGCATCCCTCGTGCTAGCAGGGTGTTCCAGCAGCGCCGAGTCAGAAGTGACGGCGACCGTGGTTCCCTCACCCTCTGAAAGCGTTGCTGTCATTGCCGTTTTGGCACAAGATGCTTGTGATGACTACTTCGCACTTGACCTTGTCCGTTCACAAATTAATGGAGACACGGCTGATCTCACCAAGAAACAAAAAAAGGCGCTCCTGAGTGAACTTCAGTCCGACATTGACCTCATGGTGGTATCCATTGACTCTGCCGTAATTGGTGGGGAATTACCTGCAAAGGCGCTCTCAAATGCCGAACGGATTCAAAACAACGTTAATAAGGCAAACCCTAAAATGGGAATTGATGGCATTAAAGCAAAATCACTGAAGCGTATTAACTTATCCGCTGAGAGAATTGAACGCTACTGCGTGGCCGCAGGAAATGACCTGCCAATAGACAATATCAATGCCCGCAGTCTCTAAGTAAAGAGTAAAAATTCGGCCTTTCATCCGTTCTAGGAATTAGTGCTGGGTACAAACGGTTGCGTTGGTGGGAATGGCAGATCAGGGTCTTTGCCGGTGAGGTATTTGGCTACGCCGTAGGCGGCACCGGCAATGGGTACGGCAATTAGTGCGCCGACGATTCCCAAGGCGATACTGCCAGCAGCGATCGCAAGAATAATGGCGAGGGGATGAAGGCTGACTGCTTTGCCCATCACGAGCGGCTGCAATACATCTCCGTCAAATGAACCCACGATTACCGTCAAAACGATGACCAAGAGAGCAACAACGGGACCACGCTCAGCGAGCGCGACAACTGCTGCAAAGAATGTAGCAATGGGAGCACCAATGACGGGGATAAAGGCGCCGAGAAAGACCACGGCAGAAAGAGCTGGTGCCAGGGGAACCTGTAAAATTGTAAGGCCGATGAAGACAAGTGTGGCGTCGGCGAAAGCGATGATCACAATTCCCCGGGTGTAACCGGAAATCGCTCCCCAAGCAATCCCCCCAGAGACATTGACTGGTTCTTCAATGCTCTTCGGAAGCCATCCCACAAACCAGTTCCAGATTTTAGTCGGCGTCAGCATGAAAAAGATCACGCCAAAGATAAATACCGATCCTGCAATAACCAGGGTTCCCACAGAACCCAAGGAGGCAAGGAGGCTCTCGCCAATTCCTTTTGCAGCCGTCTCCCCGTAGGACTGCACCTCGGCCATCAGGGAACTCAATCGATCGTCGGTGAGTTTGAGGGGCCCCTCTTGTAGCCATTTCTCGATCTCGTCGATCCCAGAGGTGATGCTCGTGAGCAGTTTGGGCCCCTCAGAAACGGAGGAAGAGATGACCACGTACATGATGAGCAGGATGGCCGAACCAATCAAGAAAAGGGCCAAGATCATTGAAATAACTTTGGGCAGGATCTTGTTGATCAAGTTCATGACCGGAGTTGCCCATGCGGTGACCAGCATCGCAAAAAACAATGCGAATACGACGGGAAAAATCCTTCCCATTCCTAGCACGAGTACTCCAACACCGGCTAGCAGGACCAATAATCTCCACGTGATCCCTGAGAGGGTGCGTAACGTTTCTGGGACGCCGTCTGGTGTCGGATTTTGATTTGCGGGCTGATTGAGTGGTGCTTGGGCGCTCATTTAAAGTTCCTCACCTCGAAATAGACCCGAATTCCAAACTGATGTCGGTGAAACCCTAATCTATTCTTACGTGGCCATGTGGTGTTTCAAAAATCACGGCGGTGAGTCCAAAATCGTCAGCCTCAGGATCATTTTTCCATTGGATCAAGTTCGTTAGAGGCTCGAGAGATTCCGACAATGGGCCCAAATCCTGCGTGGGGCAATTAATCTCGATACTTAACACCTTGATGCCGGTGCGTTCACCACCAAAAGCTGGGTGGTGTTCCTTAGGGCTTTCCCATTCGACAAAGAAGGGGGACTGTGGCAACTCCATCGTGTCCAAAACACCCAATTGGCGCCAATGTAAATCAACGCCGTCAGGGCGAATTCGATGCCCAGCAGCCGCATTTCGTCCGAGAGTCGATTCAACATGGGCCAAGTTCTGGGTGGCAACGACCCAACTCATCCAGCCGCCGCCTGTGCTCGCGCGTTGAGCCACCGCTTGACCGAAAGGCGCCTTTTGGGCTGAAGGATGATCAAGTGCGCTGACAATTTCAATATAGACCCCATGTGCCAGTGGCAGCGTGAAGTTTCTTGTTCCAAAGGATGGGTGTCGTCCACCATCCACGAAGGTATTTCCCAGATCGACTCCGATTCGTTGAACGACATCGGCGAGTTCACTGCTGTGACACGCGTATGAAATATGGTCAAGCCGCATGACGTCATCTTGCCTAACGTCAGGAGCGCGCATGAACGCAACCCCCGTTTCGGGGATTGAGGTTATTATCGAGACCTGTATCTGCGCCCTTTTCGCCAAGAAATTCAATGGATGTGGCACAGTACGCCCATGGTTTCAGGTGAAGTGCCTCCAAAGCTAAATAAAAGTCCGGGCGGATTGGATAAAAAGAAATCGATCATTCTTGGACTCATCGGACTGGCCTTTATTGTCCTTATTTTCTGGAAAGTCATTCCGCAGATTGGGAGCTATTCTCAAGCGTTAACTGCACTTGAAGCAATGAGCGTTTTGGCGATATTCCTGATTGTTGTTTGCGTGTTGGTTTATTTACTCACTTACGGTCTCCCCTTTCTCGCAGCGACTCCAGGTCTGAAGTATTGGCGGTCACAGCAGGTCAACCAAGCAGCTTTTGCGATCAGCAACGGTGTGCCTGGTGGAGGCGCGGTTGGTCTCGCCGTGCAATTCGGAATGTTGAACACTTTTGGTATCTCAGGAACGAGTGCTACTGCCGCCATCACCGCGGTGGGATTGTGGAGCACCTTTGTAACTTTATTTTTTCCCGTTCTTGGCGTGATAGCAATCACCCTGTTTGGACTTGGCGGTAACACACATGCCGTCACCGGGATCCTTGGGATCGCCATTTTGGCCCTGGTTGTCATAGTTTTCGTACTCGTCATGCGTTCTGAACCCTTAGCCGTGAAAATCGGATCCTTGGCTAATAAAATTATTAATCCTCTCCGAAAGCGGATTAAGGCGCTCGCGACAGTTGATTTGCAGGCACCAATCGTGAAATTCCGTGCGAACATGTATGAGGTCCTGAAACGTCGATGGGGTGCCTTGACCGCCGCCCAAATTGCAGTCTCATTTACGCAATTTCTGATTCTCTACGTTGCTCTGCGTGGAGTTGAGGGCTGGGATACTGCGGGGACCTCTTTTGCGGCTGCATTTGCCGCATTTGCGATCGCTCAGATAGGACTGATGATCCCAATAACACCCGGAGGTTTGGGTACGGTCGATGCAGCGTTGATCGCACTTTTGGTGGGCTTTGGGGCATCAACGGGTGCCGCCACTGCGGCCGACCTTGTATGGCGAGCTGCTAGTTTCATCCCACAAATTGTGATCGGTGTAGTTGCGCTTATCGCCTGGTACCGCAAGGCTGGCCAGGCTTTGGCCAAGGTATCAGGTAATCCGCCTCAGGCAGCTGGGCCAAACACCACCTGAGAATGTGACCCCGAAAGTAGTGTCCCATTGGAATATCAGATGAGCACCCACTATGGTTTTCCCAACCCGGTCGTCGCGGGAGGGGAAGCCTTCGGCGGCCGGGTCTTTTCATGTAGATCATCGAATAGATCATTGATAATAATTGTGAGCGGGGATTCACTGGAGTGATCAATACACACGCTAAGGAATGGGCCTCTTTCGTAGCTCTTGGTGACAGTTTCACCGAGGGCGTGGCTGACCTTGGTGTCAATGATGTGTATTACGGCTGGGCTGATCGCTTGGCTGGAAAGTTAGCCGACAAATATTGCACGCCGGACGAACCCTTGCGATACGCAAATCTTGCCATCCGTGGACGATTATTAACCCAAATGGTGGATGAGCAGGTCCCTCGCGCACTTGAGCTCAATCCAGCATTGGTCTCCTTCGCCGGTGGAATCAATGACGCCATGCGAGGTTCATTTGACCTAGACGTCAAGGCAACCGAACTTGAATATGCCGTACGAGAATTGCGATCTGGCGGACATGATGTTCTACTTTTTGCCTTCGGAGATCCAGGGCGCAATTCGAAGGTAATGGGACTAATTCGTGATCGCTTTGCGGGCTTGCGGTCAGCGACCCTAGCTATTGCAGAGGCTTATGACTGCTACCTGGTTGATTTTTGGGACAAGGAAATATTTGATGATCCAGGTATTTGGGATGCAGACAGGCTGCATTTAAACCCACGCGGCCATGCCCTAGTTGCCGATGCCGCGATGCAGGCTCTGGGCTGGGGCAATTCAGATTGGCTGGTGCCCAACGGTGAGATTGTTCGGGCGAATCTACCCGCGCGGGCACTGGGTCACATGTCGTGGGCCAAGAATCATGGGTGGCCATGGGTTAGCCGGCGATTGCGCGGTGCTTCATCTGGCGATGGAATCTCCGCCAAATATTGGGACTACGTGAATATCTCTCCTCGGGCGTAACCCACTCATCTAGGTGACTCAAGCAGCTGGGTGGCTCAAGCACCTGACCGTGCACAAGCCTGTCTCCGACCGTCTCGCAATCCACAAAAGATCAGGCAATCTTTACCACAGGGTAGATCGTGCATCAGATTTCTTTCATGACGATATTGATGCAATCCCATGATTCGAATGTGAAAGCCGCGCGGGAGACCCTTAACGATTTAGTTGGGTCGTTTGGTTTTTATCCGGAAAATAGTCTCATTATTCGCTGGATCAAACGAGGCAAAGTAGTGCTTACCCAAAGGTGTGATGTCGCCGCGTTTGTGAGCCCCGAAGGATTGAGTCAGTCTGATGTGGAGATTTACCTTGAACCGGGACAAACTTACTTCGCCGAAGAGGCTGTGATTGTTATATGTCTTGACAATGTGAACCCGCGCGTTCATGAAGTCATAGAGGTCGTTGGGTCAGGAATGGCTCACGCAAATATCACGCTCGTGGATGCTTTTATTGTGGTTGGCCAACACATAATTTCGAGCGGGTGTGGTGGGGATTGCCAACCACATGTGGCGCTAACCGATACGGGGGTTAGTCGCCTGGATCGCGAGAAACAGTGCGCCAGCAATCCAGCGCTGCTTATCGATGCTAACGAGTTCCCACAGCTGCCCAAACCTGAAAGCCTTAATGCGTGGAGGGCCACGGAAAGTCTTTTTGTCCAAGACCGTTTGAGTCGGGCAGGGGGTCCCTTGGCGCTGGGCGAAATTGTTCGGCTCACAGTGGCGATGGGGGACATTCGGGTGCGAGACTCAATCTTGTGGGATATGGCGAATGGTGTTTTTGACCGGCGTCTCGTGGCAAGTCTATTAACTGATTTGCTGCCCAAGTTGGATGCCAAACATGGTGCGTCCATTGCGACTTGCGCGGCGGTTTGTTGGTGGCTCAACGGCAATGGTGCAATGGCCAACCTGTGTGTCAATCGCGCCGTAAATGATCTCCCGGGTTACTCGTTGGCGATCATGGTCCGTACGGCACTGGAGCACGCCCTCCCGCCAAGTTTTTGGCTCGAGAGCATCAATGAACTCACACGTGATCAGTGTCTGAGCGGACTTGAGGTAGCGCCGTAAACCACATGTCGATATAGTTTGGCCTAGGTCAAGAGTCCAGCGTTAAGCCCCGGCTAGCTAGACGGCAACCCTCCAACCGCGGTGGGGTGCTCCCGGTGGAGACCTGGCCGCACTCGTTGTGGCAAGCGCGGGTCTTGCATAAGGCAAGGCCCCAGACTGATTGAGGTTGCCATGCATAGTTGTTGTACAAGCATCTACATCTGAGCTAGCGGGTTCGTGCTCTACCCAGATACCGCTTACAAAGGTTCGAAGTAGATCCCGGCGCCCGACATCTTGTTAATTTACTAATTACCCGAAGGAGTAGGACATGACCGATAATTGGACATTCGAAACGAAGCAAATTCACGCTGGACAAACCCCAGATGAAGCAACGGGAGCAAGAGCTCTCCCCATTTACCAAACCACGTCATATGTTTTTAAAGACACAGAGCATGCAGCAAACCTTTTTGCGCTTAAGGAACTCGGGAATATTTACACCCGAATAATGAACCCAACCCAAGCTGCAGTAGAGAATCGCATCGCAGCCCTTGAAGGTGGCGTCGGTGCGCTACTCGTCGCCAGTGGTCAAGCGGCGGAAACGCTGGCAATCTTAAACATTGCTGAAGTTGGGGACCACATTGTTTCAAGTGCAAGCTTGTACGGCGGAACCTACAACTTGTTTCATTACACACTGCCAAAACTCGGAATCGAAGTTTCTTTCGTCGAGAATGCCGATGACTTAGATTCCTGGAGAGCGGCAATTCGTCCAAACACGAAGGCTTTTTACGGCGAGACATTGTCGAATCCTCGAAATGATGTTTTGGACATCGAGGGCGTCGCATCCGTGGCGCATGAATTTGGAGTCCCACTGATTGTTGACAATACGGTGGCAACGCCGTACCTCATCAGGCCAATTGAATTCGGCGCCGACATCGTGGTTCACTCGGCGACGAAATATTTGGGTGGTCATGGAACTGCGGTGGCAGGTGTAATTGTTGATGCGGGAACTTTTGATTACGCCCTGTATCCGGATCGATACCCTAATTACAATCAACCCGACCCCAGCTATCACGGTCTGGTTTACGCGCGCGACCTTGGCGTGGGCGGGGCATTCGGAGTCAACTTGGCATTCATCCTTAAGGCTCGGGTCCAACTACTCCGTGATATCGGTGCAGCTGTATCACCATTTAATGCCTTCCTCATTGCGCAAGGAATCGAAACGCTCTCACTGCGGGTCCAACGGCACACAGAGAGCGCATTGGCTGTCGCGCAATGGTTGGAGAAGCGATCTGAGGTTCTTTCGGTCAACTATGCAGGCCTGCCCTCAAGCCCGTGGTATTCACATGGTCAAAAATATGCGCCTAAGGGGACTGGTGGTGTTCTCAGTTTCGAGATTGAAGGGGGAGTCGAGGCAGGTAAGAAGTTTGTTGAAGGTCTAGTGCTGCACAGTCACGTTGCCAACATCGGAGATGTGCGCAGTCTGGTCATCCATCCGGCTTCTACAACACATTCGCAGTTGACCCCGGAAGAACAACTTGCTGGCGGAGTCACACCAGGCCTCGTTCGTTTGGCGGTTGGCCTAGAAGGGTTATCCGACATCCTGTCCGACCTCGAAGTCGGATTTGCCGCGGCTAAGAACTAAATGCACACCGAATATGGAGCATTAAGTTATCAAGGAAAACCTCCCGCCAGCGCTGCCTGGCGGGAGGGATTCCCGCACGGTGAACGGCTTTTTTTCGACTTCGGTCCTTTCGCCACCGACTCCGGTTTTACATTTGAACAAGTTAGCGTTGCCTATCAGACTTGGGGAGCTCTTAACGAAGACGCAAGTAACGCTATTTACGTTGCACATGCACTTACCGGTGACTCGCACGTAACCGGCGAGGCGGGTGCCGGGCACGCAACCGGTGGCTGGTGGAATTCTCTGGTGGGTCCAGGTGCTCCGATTGACACTGACAAGTATTTTGTTGTGTGCGCCAACGTATTAGGGGGATGCCAGGGTACGACCGGGCCCTCGAGTACCGCCCCCGATGGCAAAGCATGGGGTTCGCGGTTCCCAGTAATAACCATTGCCGACATGGTGCGGGTTGAATACGAGCTCATGAGGTTCCTTGAGATTGAGTCCTTCGCATTAATGCTTGGTCCATCACTAGGCGGAATGCGAGTTTTGGAGTGGATGGTGCGTTACCCCGAAGCGGTTCGGGGCGGACTCGTATTAGGGTCAACGGCAGCTGTAAGCGCGGAAGAAATAGGTATTCATGCGACCCAAATTTCAGCAATTGAATTGGATCCACACTTTAATAATGGGGATTACTACGACTCAGCAGTAGGGCCGGTTGCAGGGATGGGGCTAGCGCGCCGCATTGCCCATCTGAGTTATCGGAGCGAAAGTGAACTTGATCTGCGTTTTGGACGTAATCCTCAGGGGACAGCGGTGCCTTCTAAGGGGGGATTGTTTGCGGTTGAGTCCTATCTGAATCACCATGCTGACAAACTTGCTCGTAGATTTGATGCCAACACATATATAGCTTTAACGAGAGCCATGACCCTGTTCGACCTTGGCGAGGGTCGGGGAGGAGTTGTCAATGCACTCAATAGCATTAATGCACCACTCACGGTTGTCGGCATTGACTCCGATCGTCTTTTTCCATTGAGACTTCAGCAAGAAATTGTTGACTCCAGCCCCGGTGCAGACGGACTGCACCTCTTAATCTCGCCATTTGGCCACGACGGTTTTCTGGTAGAAGAAGAACAGGTTGCCCAATTTGTGGGCCATGCGTTGAATCGGGTGGAGGAGTCAACTTCCACGCAATAAAAAGTTGATGTTCACAAAAAAAGTTGTTGTCCACAGGTTTATGTCGTGGGCTTGAACCCTGATGCATTCCGAACAACAATCGAGAAGTGAAATTCAAACATCGTTTGGCTTTAGTTCTTGCTGTGAGTATTGGCGCACTAGGTGTGTCGTGTGTAGGTTCTTCCGCTCCACAAAGTATGGCGAATCCCGACGTTTTCGCTAATCCAGAGCAGGTGCGCTACGAAGGGAGTGGAGGACTGGTCCTCCCTGACACGGTGGACAGCAGCACCCGAAATGAAGTTATTGGCTGCCGAGGGTGTGCCTGGAAGCTGACGGTCGCATGTGTACCGGGACCCGAGAATTACTGTGATGCAGGTATTCGGGCCTGTCCGGGATTGATCGACCACATGCGGGTGTGGTTCAAACCTGTATATGGTGACTGGCAAGAAGTCGATCGCATCTGTTTAACGAATTACGAGGTCACTACCGTTGCTGATCTCGAACGCGCCATGTCTGAGTCCTTCGCTCGCTATGTCCCAGAGCAAGCGGTGCTCTGTTGGCCCAATCATGGTGCAATAACGAACTTGCCATTGATCTGCGAGTCTGGTCAGAGTTCGAAAGTGGTCATGTGGCAAATCCCCATTGCCGGATTTGACGTAGCTATATCAACCACACCATCGTGGACATGGGATTTCGACGGGTCACCTTTTTTCAGCCGCAAGGCGGGTGGGTCCTATCCCAACCTAGATATTTCACACACATTCCCAACCCCTGGGCGCAAAGTAATCAGCCTTACCACCCGATGGAATGGTGCTTTCAGGATTGATTCACTCGATTCCGTGCCCATCGAGGGTGAACTGATTCAGGGAAGTTCAATCCATGTCACCATTGGCCAGGCGAAGGCACGTTTACGCTGCCCCGGCGAGGGGTCTTGCTGACCGGCATGTCAAGATAGAGCGCCCGAACAAGCCGACAGGCTTGACTCGGGCACTTGTTATGGGTCATCAGCGAAAGGGCACCCACTCTCACATGGCAGCAGCAGCGAAAAAGACAACATCCACGAATAAACCCGGGATTAAACCCACGGTCGCGAAAAAGAAAGTTGCCGTGAAACCTCCGGCAAATAAAAAAGCAGCACCGATTAAGAAAGCTGCACCTGCCAAAAAGGCAGTCGCGGTCAAAAAGGTCGCAGCTGCCAAAAAGGCAGCACCTGTCAAGAAGAGTGCCCCAGCAAAAAAAGTTGTGACAAAAAAGAGCCAAACGCCAAATAAGAGTGCTGCTAAGCCTGCACAAGGGGCGGACAAGCGGGATAAAGAGTCTCTGGTTGACGTCGTAGAAATTGGCGATGAAGTCATTGAGTTGGATCTGTCTGAGGAGCCCGATTTAAAGGTTGCGGCCGAATTAGAAAAAGACTTGGAAATCGATCTGGAGAAAGACTTAGCGGAAGCCGAAAAGGATGGACCAGCAACAACGTCGGATGACTCGGCGACGTTCACGATTTCTCATGTTGATGAGACAGATGAGCCAGTTCAAACTGTCACGGTCGCTGGTGCAACTGCTGATCCTGTCAAAGACTACTTAAAGCAAATTGGCAAAGTTCCCCTGCTTAATGCAGAGATGGAAGTGGAATTGGCCAAGAGAATAGAAGCGGGGCTCTTCGCTGAAGAAATGCTCAACGAAGGCGCCAAGATGGATAAAAAGACGCGCCTAGATATGGAGTGGATCGCAACGGATGGCAGGCGGGCAAAGAACCACCTTCTTGAGGCGAACCTTAGGCTTGTTGTCTCACTCGCGAAGCGATATACGGGACGAGGGATGCTTTTCCTTGATTTGATCCAAGAGGGGAACCTTGGATTGATCCGCGCAGTCGAGAAATTTGACTACACCAAGGGATACAAGTTTTCAACATACGCCACGTGGTGGATTCGTCAGGCGATCACGAGAGCCATGGCTGACCAAGCGCGAACCATTCGAATCCCCGTTCACATGGTTGAAGTGATTAATAAACTAGCCCGTGTTCAACGTCAAATGCTTCAGGATCTGGGCCGTGAGCCAACTCCTGAAGAATTGGCAATGGAATTAGATATGACTCCGGAAAAGGTCGTCGAGGTCCAAAAGTATGGCCGGGAACCGATTTCACTGCACACACCGCTCGGCGAGGAAGGCGACAGCGAATTTGGTGACCTGATCGAGGATTCAGAAGCGATCGTCCCTAGTGACGCAGTGTCATTCACGCTTCTGCAAGAGCAACTGGAATCTGTACTCGATACGCTCAGCGATCGTGAAGCGGGCGTGGTGCGTATGCGGTTCGGATTAACAGATGGGCAGCCTAAGACTCTTGATGAAATTGGCAAAGTGTACGGGGTGACCCGTGAGCGAATCAGACAAATTGAGAGCAAGACAATGTCAAAACTGCGGCACCCAAGCCGATCACAGGTTTTGCGGGATTATCTCGACTAGAAAGTTTGTAACCCACCCAC
This sequence comes from Candidatus Nanopelagicales bacterium, assembly GCA_017857705.1. Taxonomy (GTDB): domain Bacteria; phylum Actinomycetota; class Actinomycetes; order S36-B12; family S36-B12; genus UBA4592. The sequence continues at coordinate 77,742 of JAFMCP010000001.1, read as the reverse complement.
GAACAGATAGTGGCTACTACGGGCGTTCGTTGAGGCGGTGGAGTTCATCGACGATATTTACGACCTTTGGTCGCAAGGCCGCCTCGTGCGCGCCCCAGTGATGACCGCAGAAGAGCAGTTGTGATCCTCCGGGGAGTTCGGCAAGAATGTACGCCTGAGCGCCACAACGGTCACAACGATCCGTGGTGGCGAGTGTGGCTGGGACCAGGGTCTGAGTGCTGGGTGCGGACATGACACAAGTTAAACATGAAATCGGTTTCCAAGGTGCATAGGCGCTCCGAGGTTCGCCAATAGCGAAGTTGGGGATCACAGATTTCTGGATGATTTCTGGATGTGAGTCACTCCCGCGGGTTGGAGCGGAGTCCCGGTAGGTTAGGGCAGTGGCAAAACCAAAATCCTCAAATGATTCTGCGCAGGAATACACATCCAAGAATATCGCGGTTCTTGAGGGACTCGAGGCGGTCCGTAAGCGCCCAGGAATGTATATCGGCTCCAATGACTCTCGTGGATTGATGCATTGCCTTTGGGAGATTGTTGACAACGGTGTAGACGAAGCCCTTGCTGGGTTCTGTACAGAAATTTCGGTAACGCTCTTGCCCGATGGTTCAGTCGAGGTTCACGATAACGGACGCGGGATCCCCATTGATATCGAGAAAAGGACAAAACTTACGGGCGTGGAAGTTGTAATGACAAAGCTTCACGCAGGTGGAAAATTCGGTGGTGGTTCCTATTCGGCATCCGGTGGACTACATGGAGTGGGAGCATCGGTTGTTAATGCGTTGTCTTCCAGGCTTGACGTCTCTGTCACTCGCGGTGGCAAAATCCATTCAATGTCATTCCGCAGGGGTGTGCCGGGTAATTTCGATGAAGAAGGCCCTCAGGGTGTTTTTTCCAAGAAAAGTGGACTTAGTGTCACCGGAAAGGCTCCACGAACACACAGTGGCACGACGGTTCGTTGGTGGTCTGACCATGAAGTTTTCACCAAAGATGCGCAATACGATCGTGCCGCGTTGCGTGAACGTGCGCTTCAAAGTTCCTTCTTGGTGCCAGGACTCACCATTAAGCTCGCGGATCTTCGCGACAGTGAGGACCTTTGGCAAGAATCTTTTCAACACAAGGGTGGCATTGCCGAATACGCCAGTTACCTCAGCCAAGGTGAGGAGATCGGAGGAGTTATTCGGCTCACCGGGACGGGGCACTTTACGGAAACCGTTCCGGTGCTCGATGATCAAGGGCACATGAAGAGTCAAGAACTTCAACGTGACCTGGGGGTAGATATAGGTCTCATCTGGAACACTGGATATGAGTCAACTCTTCGTTCATTTGTCAACGTGATCGCCACGCCTAAAGGAGGAACGCACGTGATTGGGCTGGAGCGAGCCCTCACTAAAGTTTTTAACGAGTACTTAAAAGAGTCGAAGATTCTCAAAGCCAGCGAAGATGGTGTTACCAAAGAGGATGTCAGTGAGGGCCTCACGGCAGTTGTCGCGGTTCGGCTCGCTGAACCTCAATTTGAAGGCCAGACGAAGGAGATCCTTGGGACACCTGCGGCTACTCGAATCGTGGCAGCCGTGGTTGCCAAAGAAATGTCCAAGTGGTTGAAAACACCTCCACGTGGAGATAAGGCAACTGCCCGAACTATTGCGGAAAAAGTAGCTAATGCCATGCGTACCCGAGTGGCAGCTCGCAGCCACCGCGATACCCAGCGGCGGAAAACTGCTCTTGAATCGTCCTCAATGCCAGCAAAGCTCGTTGATTGTCGCAGTACCGATGTCGCAGAATCTGAGCTCTTCATTGTGGAGGGCGACAGTGCCCTCGGTACTGCAAAATCTGCCCGTGATTCCAAGTACCAAGCGTTGCTTCCGATTCGAGGGAAAATTCTCAACGTCCAGAAGTCCTCTTTGTCTGACATGTTGAAAAACACTGAATGCGCATCAATAATTCAGGTGATCGGTGCGGGCTCTGGTCGGTCATTCGACCTTGAGCAGGCTCGGTACGGAAAAATTATTCTGATGTCCGATGCCGACGTTGACGGAGCGCACATTCGATGTTTGTTACTCACACTTATCAATCGCTACATGCGTCCCCTGCTGGAGGATGGACGGGTATTTGCGGCGGTTCCACCATTGCATCGCATTGAAGTCGTCAATGCAGGGAGCAAGGCCAATGACGTCACGTATACGTACTCGGATCAAGAAATGAAGTTAGTCCTAGCCCAGGCTGATAAAGCGGGAAAACGGGTCAAAGATCCCGTTCAGCGTTATAAAGGTCTAGGTGAAATGGACTCCCATCAACTGAGGGAAACCACCATGGACCCGGCACACCGCACCTTGCGTCGCATGACGATTTCTGACGCTGATAGTGCTGTGGATGTGTTCGACCTTTTGATGGGCACTGATGTTGCACCTCGAAAAGAATTCATTGTTTCTGGGGCTCAGAACCTGGATCGAGAAAGGATTGACGCATGACCGATAGCACGGACGTTTTTAGTATGGACTTCGCCGACGTACTCGAGGCTAATAAAAACTATGCTCGTCACTTTAGTGACAGTGAGCTCACCGGTGTGGCCAGAAAAGGTTTGGCAGTTGTGACCTGTATGGATTCACGCATTGATCCTCTCGCACTCTTAGGCATGATGCCAGGTGATGTGAAAATCCTTCGAAATGCGGGAGCTCGTGTAACTGAAGACGTATTGCGGACTTTAGTCTTAGCGAACCACCTCCTCGGGGTTAATCGTGTACTCGTGATGCCCCACACAGATTGTCGAATGGCTTCGGCTAACGAGGATGAGATGCACAAAGCCATCTTGGCCGCATCGGGTATTGACTCGCGTGGGATTGAAATTAGAACGGTCACAGATCAGGTAAGCGCCTTGAGTCTTGATGTGACTCGAGTTCGCGCCTACCCTTTACTCTCAAAGTCGATTGTCGTGGGTGGCGCTATTTTTGACGTGCATACGGGTCTCCTTATGCCCCAAGATATTTAGTATTGAAAATGGAATGAGGCGTTCATGAGCGTTGCTGTGATAGGAGCAGGTCCTTCGGGCATTTACTCTGCTGAGCATTTAGCCATGGAATACAAAGTGGCGGTTGATGTTTACGATGCGCTGCCTGTGCCATTTGGTCTTGTGCGCTACGGCGTTGCTCCTGACCATTTTTCCATCAGATCAGTGCGGGACAAGTTGGCGCAGACCTTTGAGAATCCATTGGTCAGGTTTCGCGGCAACGTGACCATTGGTCAGGATTTATCCGTTGAAGAATTGCAGGAGCACTATGACGCCGTTATTTACACTTATGGCGCTTCGTTGGACCGAGAACTGGGTATCCCTGGAGAAGGTCACCCAATGAGCATCGCGGCAACGGCCTTTGTTCGCTGGTACACGGGACACCCTGAGGCGACAGACTTTGGTGATTTGATCTCACGGGCGAGTGATGTTGCTGTGATTGGTCTAGGAAACGTGGCAGTCGATGTAACACGCATTCTGGTCAAGCCGGTGTCCGAGCTGGAACAGACCGATATTCCACTTCACGTCCTTGATGCGCTTTCTCGTAGTGCAGTTCGCCGGGTACATGTCGTTGGTCGGCGAGGCCCCCAACACGCAACGTTCACCACAAAGGAACTGAAGGAGCTTGGTGAGATTCCCGGCGTTGACGTAATTGTTGACTCCAAGGATTTGCCCACGGATTTTGCCCAGGTGACTGATAGCAAGATTGTGGCTCGAAATCTTGATGTCATGGCGCAGTGGGTCAAGCGTGAAGCCCACTCTGACAAAAGTATTCATTTTCATTTCTATAGTGCCCCCAAGAGCATGGATCTCGAACGTGGCGTATTGATCGTAGACACAATGACACTCGATGATCACGATCGCCTAGTTGCAACAGGTGAAGTGAGGGAGATTCCATCTCAGATGGTAGTTCGAAGTATCGGATACCGAGGGGAAGGCCTTCCTGGACTTCCATTTGATCACAACACTAACGTGATTCCGAGTACCGATAGCACGATTATTGGTCTGGAGAACTCATATGTTGCAGGTTGGATAAAGCGTGGACCATCTGGAATTATCGGAACAAATAAGAAAGACGCTGTTTCATGTGTGAACACGCTTGTCGCAAGTCGAGGCGAATCCTTCACTACAAGTCCTAACGCAATTGATCAATTGCTGGCTGATCGAAATATTGAAGTTATCGATTTCGCGGGCTGGAAGAGGATTGATGCTCGTGAGAAAGAACTTGGGAATTCCCGTGGCAAGGAGCGAACAACCATTCATGATCGTGGGGAATTGATCCGCATCGGTCAAGGGCTCTAACGAGGAAAAAACTTATACCGGCCCTTGCAGTTGGTATTGCGTGTTGGATTTCGATGCGCCACCACACGATTCCACTACCTCAACGATTGTCGCAGCAACTGTGAAAACTTTGGTAGCACCATTAATAAAAGTCGTTATGTAGTGGACGGTGCCTAAACGTTCATCTGACTCAAAGACAATTGTTTGTGGCCACACAGATGCGTGCACCACTTGTTGAGCAGGGGTTAAATTCGTGTTTCCCCTAATGAACTGAGATCCGATGCCGCCGTGCTCCATTAGACCCGTGACCGCATGCGGTTCAAGCCGTCCAAGAACAAGATTCTCGGGTAGCCAGATTGCAGTTGGGGCGAATCGGTGTCCACCTATGTGCGAGCATTCCAAAATTTGCCCAAACAGGCTGGGGGAAAGCAACTTCTTGGACTCAGTGATGAGATTCCGGCCGAAAGTAGCGCAACATGCGTCGCGTTTACCATTTGTGCAGATTAAGAGCATGGGACTTGAAGGTCGTGTTGTTGCGAGGTTTGGAATCCCTTGTGAATTCAATGTACCCACGACTAAGCCGCTGCTGCGGGATGAGCACAAAAAGGTTGATAATGGATACGGGTCTACACCTTTGGGTGTTCGGGCCAGCAGAATTTTGGCATCGTGTTCATTCGCCCAGATCGTGAGATCTCGTGAGACGAGGGTGTCAAGCGGGCGTTCTCCCCATGGTCCTTGATGCATAACGATCAGCCAGGAGTCCGAAGTTGGCGCGGTTCCTGCGAGGGGAACCTTTTCGTTGAGAACGCTACAAGGTGCGCGGCTTGACACGGTTCACGATTCTAAGCGGATGGTAATAGGGCCGCCGATTGCGTCTACAGGGTGTGTGAGCTGTGAGCCTGTTCCATCACGTTTACCGTCGGGGTTAGGGAGTTGGGCGGCACTTCCACTAGAGGTTGCTGCCCGAGCAGGAGCTGGGCCACACCAAGCGCATAGCAATGTATCTTCTCCAGATCGAAACTTGTGAGCTCTCACTCCAGAAGTTGCTCGACCTTTGGCCGGATACTGACCAAAGTCAGACATTTTCCCGTGTCCCAGTTCGGTCCCCGGGAGGGCCTGGTTTGAACCAGAGATGCTCACAACAACATTGACTTCCTTTGGGTCGACCACACCAAAGAAAATAACATGTGAGTCTGCAACCTTTATTCCAGCGACCCCGCCCGCCGATCGACCTTGTGGACGCACAGAAGTGGCAGGGAAATGAAGTAACTGCCCGGCGGCGGTCATGAACACTAATTGGCACCGGTGAGCACTGGGATCATCGAGTGCGACTGCCCCGACGACCGCGTCTGTTTCATCCAACCCAATGACGTCCCACACGGAGCGATTGACCGGGTGGGTTGAATTGAGGCGTTTAACTAAACCGTTACGTGTACCCAACACAAATGGTGACTCGAGATTTAACACGGCTATGGGCGCTTCGTTCTTCTCCAGCGAGAGGAAGGCGCCAATTGGTGCACCGCCGCTGAGTCCTGGTACTCCGGTGGTCGGGGGGATCGCAGGGATATCAACGACGGAAATTCGATGGACATTCCCCAATGAGGTGATTATTCCCAATTCCCCGCGGGAGGTGCCACGGGCTGCAGAAACGACAACGTCATGACTTGTTCGGGCATTAGTCTCACCGTTGGGTGAAAGATCAGTACTAACGGAAGCCGTTCGGGCGATGAGGCCCGTACTTGAAAGGAGTACCACGCAATCCTCGTCAGCGATTTCCAACGTGGTATCGGTATTGACCTGCGGCGCGCCCGTCGCTTCGAGAAGCAAAGTTCTGCGGGGGTTGGAATGCGTTGAACTAACCTGTGCCAACTCGGCTGAAACGAGCTCACGAAGCTGTACCTCGCTAGCAAGAAGGGCCTCGAGTTCTTCAATGGTTGAGCGTAACTGATCGGCTTCCTTGTCCAATTCAATTCGTGAAAATTTGGTGAGTCTGCGCAGTGGCATTTCCAATATGTAATTTGTTTGAATTTCTGTCAGGTCAAAAATCTCCATAAGTCGACTTCGTGCCGCAGTGGTGTCATCACTGTTACGGATGACTTGAATAACCTCATCAATGTCAAGAATCGCTGTGAGCAAACCATCAACGAGATGTAGTCGATTGGCCGCGACGTCCTTGCGGAACCGACTGCGCCTTGTTACTACATTGATGCGATGGTCAATGAAGACCTCGATCATCTGCTTAAGACCCATAGTTACCGGCTGACCTTCAACTAGGGCAACAGCATTGATATTGAATGAGTCCTGCATGGGAGTTAACTTAAACAACTGTTCAAGGATAGCTTCTGGAGAAAAGGCACTTTTACATTCGATAACAAGTTGTAATCCAGAGTCACCGTCGGTGAGGTCTACGATGTCGGAAATACCTTGCAGTTTTTTACTGATTACTAAGTCTTTCACTCGTTCTATAACGCGTTCTGGACCGACATTCGCGGGTAACTCGGTCACAATGATCCCACGTTTTCTTGGCGTGAGTTGTTCAATTCTCGCTCGAGCGCGAACCTTAAATGTTCCTCTGCCACACTCATAGGCATCCCTGATGCCGTCAAGCCCAATAATCACGCCACCTGTAGCAAAATCAGGACCAGGGATGAAGGTCATGAGTTCATCTAGAGTGGCCTGTGGGTGATCTAAGAGGAACCTGGTTGCATTTATGACCTCCGCAAGATTGTGGGGGGCTAGGTTTGTAGCCATTCCTACGGCAATGCCGCTGGCGCCGTTTACCAGTAGGTGAGGAATTGCTGCAGGCAGTACGAGTGGCTCTATCTCCCTCCCATCGTAATTCGGGGAAAAATCCACAACGTCCTCGTCGATGCCTGCCGTCATGTCAATTGCACTCTGAGCTAAGCGTGCTTCTGTATAGCGCATGGCTGCCGGGCCATCATCGAGTGATCCAAAGTTTCCATGGCCATCAATGAGCGGAAGACGAAGGGCGAAGGACTGGGACATGCGAACCAACGCGTCATAGATTGCCGAATCTCCATGGGGGTGTAACCGGCCCATCACTTCCCCGACAACCCGGGCGCTTTTTACATGTCCACGATCTGGGCGAAGACCCATCTGATTCATCTGGAAAAGAATCCGTCGCTGAACGGGCTTGAGTCCATCACGGGCGTCGGGTAGTGCGCGCGAGTAAATAACCGAATAGGCGTATTCCAAGAAAGAGTCGCGCATTTCGTCGGCGACATCGGTGTCAATGATCTTTGAGCCACCGCTTCTAGTGCTCTTCTTAACTGCCATTGGTCGTGCATTTTCCTCTCGGTGGGGTGCGCCTATATGGGCGCAGATTCGCTAGCGAGTGTGGTGGCTCCAATTTCACCAAGTACACGTGCGGCCAGAGTAGTGCCTGCTGCAATAGATGCTGGGATATCGCTGCCTGCGAGCCACGCGTTGAGAAATCCGGAGTTGAAGGCATCACCGGCACCTGTCGTTGACTTAACAGAACCAATTTTATCCACCGAGCTCGTGAAGTTGTGAACTGTGTTCACGAGCGCACGTACCGGTTCAGGACCGTCCGTTACCACGACAATCGGTAATGACGAATTCAGGGCTGCTGAGATGAGATCCATGTCTATATTGTCATCGACAATCTCTTTTTTGCTCAATAATCTAGTTATTTCTCGAGCTTCATCGGCATTGGCAAGTAGAAGGTCACTGCGCTCCAGCGCTGCCATAAGTTGTGGTTGATTGTGCTCAAGCAATGCACTTGATGCAGGGTCCAAACTGATGGTGGCTCCCATGCGGCGTGCAGCATCCATGTAGGCAAGCGCGGTGAACCCACTCAATTCATGAAAAAGCATGTATGCGGAAACGTGAAGATGGGTAATACTTGAGGCCGCCAATTGATCAATCAGTTTCGAGTTATCAAGCTTTGCATTGGCACCGGCACTGGGAATCATCGTTCGCTGGCCGTCAAATTCGTTGAGAATCAAGCAGACACCCGTTTGCGCCTCGGGTACCCGTTGAACCAACATGTGAACCCCGCACTTACCGATCTCGTTGATTAGGTAATCACCCAGTGGATCAGTGCCCACGGCTCCTATTAAAGAAACATTGTTTCCCGCACGTGCAAGCCATGTGGCTGTATTGGCGGCACTGCCCCCGGGGCTCATTACCGCTCGGGAAGGATAATCACTACCCCTGGCACGGGTTAATGCCTCGAGAGTGTCCACCTCGAATGCGATATCAACCATCAGGTCACCAAGAAGTTGAACCGACGCGGTACCCATGTTTAGTTAGGCCCGCTTCATCTCGCGGGAATTCGCAACGGCTATTCGAGCGGCGAGGTCGGCATTTCGAACGATGATTTCAGTATTAACCACCAAGCTCTGACCGTGTGTTGCTCGGTGGAAATGGTCGAGTAGAAAAGGTGTCACGTCCTTACCAGCAATTTTCTTTGAGTCTGCTAATTTCAAACCGTCAGCTAAAACTTCGTCGTGTAAATCTGGGTCAAGTTGACTTGTGAGAGGCAATGGGTTGGCGATCACCAGGCCAGAAGTGATGGCTAATTCGCGTCTCGCAGCCATGACGTCTGCGATCTCTGAAGGGTCAGCAAGTGACCAGTCAATATAAAATCCTGAGTCACTCAGGTAGAAGCCGGGGAATTGATGTGATCCGTAAACAACAACACCGACATTCAGTGTCTCAAGCCTCTCCAGAGTTGCTCCAACATCGAGTATTGACTTCACACCCGAACACACGATCGTGATTGGGAGTTGGCTCAGTGCCGTCAAGTCAGCGGACTCATCCCAACTCTCACGAGCATGCCGGTGAACACCGCCTAAACCGCCTGTGGCGAAAACTTCGATGCCAACTGCATGAGCTAAATGACTGGTTGCAGCGACGGTCGTTGCGGCGAATCCTTTTCGTGCAGCAACTGTGGCAAGGTCACGGATGCTCGTTTTAACTACATCATCGCGCGTCGCAACTTGCTCCAAGTCCGCTTCTGACAATCCAATGTGAACTTGGCCCTCAAGCACGGCAATAGTTGCTGGTATAGCTCCGCGAGATCGAACGATGTTTTCTACCTCGAGGGCAACACGCATATTTTCCGGACGGGGGAGCCCATGGCTGATGATTGTGGACTCCAAAGCGACAATGGGAGCGCCACTATTCAGCGCTTGGGAAACCTCGTCCGTGTACGTAAAAAGGTTGGACTTTTGATTCGGTAAAATCACGACTTGACCCTAACCCCTAGACTTGGACACGATGAAGACCGGTGTGCTGGTGCAGCAGATGCAAAGTGATCTAGAGCGTCACGGGTACTACCCTCAACTTGTTTTCCAGTCACTGAGTAGCGCACTTGGTCCAGAAGAGCTACTTGCTTATGTTGTGCATCAAGAGGCAACCTTCGAGCGCGATGAACTACGTCGGCACATGAGCGTTCTGGCTCTGACCCACACTCGGCTCATAGTCTCCCATACCGACGAGCACAACCACGAAGGTGAAATCTATGCATCGACGTCCAATGAGAGCGTTCGTTTAGGCGCTATTGACACAGTTGTGCTAAACCAAGTTGTTAAAAACCCTCTAGGTTCGGGGGAACCAACACTTTCTGAGGTCGTACTCTCAGTTGGTTGGGGCGCGGTGAGCCGGATAGAAATTGAGGCTGCGGCGTGCGGTGATCCTGGGTGTGAGGCTGAACACGGATTTGTTGGCACGACAACCAATGACGATTTCTCATTGAGGGTTTCTCAGGCGGCCGACGGAGATGAAACCGTCGCACAGGTGCGTAAATTTGCCGACATATTGTCTCAAGCCAGTGTCTCAGGTGAAAACTAGATCAGCGTGCAAGAAATACAACCTCATCAGATCAAAGAGTCTGGCCTAGAGTTAAAGGACGTAATTCCTAGTGCCATTCATGCACTAAATCCCAACTTATTCGCTCCAACGTCCATCGAATCCATCGCACTCATCCCGCCATCTTCACATGTCTTAGTGCTACTTGTTGACGGACTCGGCGAGATTCAACTTCAGAAATTTGGAACTGACACTTTTCTCTCACAATCAACGGAGACGGTGCCTATGCGAACACAATTTCCCAGCACGACACCCGTGGCATTGGGGTCGTTGGGAACAGGGGAAACCCCAGGTCAGCATGGTTTCGTCGGTGCCAGTTTTTTCCTTCCGGAAGAGGACGCTCTATTTGCACCATTGAAGTGGGGTCGGACCCCCCATCCAATCTCGATGACTCCGTCCACTCCATTGTTTGAATGGGCCGCGGAAAATGGCATCAATGTTGCCAGCATCGCCCGCGAAAAGTACCGAAATTCTGGAATCACGAGGTCAGTACTTCGAGGAGGTGTGTACTTCGGAGCGGCCGATCTATTGGAAACGGAGAACCTTGCCCGAGCTCGGCTCAATGAAACCAAAGGACCGGCATTGACCTACATTTACTGGCCTGATTTGGATCGCATTGGACATGTGCACGGTTCGGGGTCACCAGAATGGATGATGGAACTGAGCTTGGTCGACTCCTTCATTTCTCGCCTTGCCAGTCTCATTATGGAAAACAAGAATCAAGACATCAGTCTGATCGTGACATCGGATCACGGAATGGTTACCTGTCCCATTGATCGCCGAATTCACATTGAATCCAACGCTGATTTGACCCTAGATGTCAGCCTTGTTGCGGGGGATCCGCGGGCTCGTCATATCTACATGAGGACTGGTGCAGCCAACGATGGGATAGCCCGATGGCAAGCCACTCTAGGCGATGATTTCACTGTGATATCTCGAGAGGATCTCACTCATGGTGCCCTTTTTTCAGACCTCGATCCCGACTTTTATCAGCGATTGGGCGATTTCATGGTGATCGCACATGGCAACGCGATGTTGTCGAGCATCTCGGACTCGCGGACATCATCACTTCTGGGTCAGCACGGGTCTGTTTCTGAAGAAGAGATGCTCATACCTCTGAGAATTTTTCACTCGGCATTAAATAACTAGGCCCCGGAATGATCGTGGCCAAGTGCATGTGAACTTAGGCGACGTGGAATTATGCGCCCGTGGCCGAACTGATTTATTTCGTAGGAACGATGGACTGTGGGAAATCAACACTTGCTTTGCAAACAGATCACAACCATGCAAGCCGCGGCAGATCAGGTGTCGTTTTCACTAAGTTTGATCGGGCTGGGGAATCGGTACTGTCGAGTCGTCTCGGACTTGAAGTGCCAGCTATCGAAGTCAGTGATGAATTGAATCTGCGCAGGTTCGTAGTTGACAGGCTTTCAAATGGCCACCGGATTGACTATCTAATTTGTGACGAGGCCCAATTTTACTCGCCAGTCCAAATCGAACAGATTGCTCAATTGGTGGATGATTTGGCGATTGATGTGTTCGCATTTGGGATTTTGACCGATTTTCGAACCAAACTTTTCCCGGGCTCAGCCCGTTTATTGGAACTATCTGATCGCGTTCAGTACCTACAAGTTGAAGCACTATGTTGGTGTGGAACTCGCGCCCTACATAATGCTCGTACCGTGGACGGTGAGATGACCACGGAAGGGGATCAGGTGCTCGTGGGAGATGTATCAAGTACAAGCGAGACTTCCTATGAAGTACTCTGTCGGCGTCACTATCGCGCCCGACTCACAAAGCACAAGTCACATAATGCTCACATGTCCGGCAATCCACTTCCATTTGACACTGTGTAGGGCTTAACGCCATCACTTAGTCGTCGGGAGAGTTTGCACCAAAGAGAATTTCATCCCAGCTAGGTACCTTGGCGCGACCCTTCTTTGCCCTCTTCGGGACAGGTTTAGCCGCGGCGGGTGGAGTTGGTACATGAGGTACATCTACTTCAGGCTCTTCGATTTCGAATAACTCGGGAACAGCACTCAACTTGACGGGGGCAACGATTTTTTCTTCGACACCGATATCTGCGCTGGATTCAATCCTTGGGCTTGCGTGACCCGAGGTCGTGTCAACGATAATCGTGGACTCAACGGCCGATGCATTCTGTAAATCGCGGGTCGGTTCCAGACCCATTAATGTGCGAGCCGTTGGGTTCACCGGATTCACGGATTTTCCAACCGGTTCATAGGACCATTGGGCACTTTCAACAATCCCGGGCGCAAATAATTGCACCAGCCATTGTCCATCCTGGTACGAGCTGTCCCAGTGAAGTTCCTCCGGCTTTAGATCGAGGGCGTTACAGATGACGCTTTCGAGAGTGTCGCTCCCACGGGCATGATGGAGTTGCACTTCGCTGGCGCACTGAGCGACGTATGCACGTTCACGAAGAGGAGGCTCGGCATAACGGATCACCCGTTGTACATCCCAGCCGGTTTCCTGCGCCACGAGTTCGGGAGACTCACCAGCACGAACACGCTGCTGAACTTCACGAGGACTTAGGGGATTCAGGGGACACTCCTAATGCTCAGCCGGCGAACACGGACTTCTGGTCAAAAAATTACAACAATTCGGTGCGAGCCTAACTTACTCGACGTCACGTTCGTGCAGAAACGCGCCGGGTGCTGGTCCAGGTATCGGCTCTTGATTGAGTGAAACGGGGACGGTCCAATCTAGGGCATAGCCTCGGGTAGCAATGGCCCTGTTCCATCGGGGTTGGGCAAGGAGCGTCGCTGCCAGCGCCAAGGCTGCACCCAACGAGCCGAAACCGAATGCGTAGGCAGTTCCAAAGCGATCTATGAGCACGCCGCTCAAGAAAGCACCGAGGGCAAACCCAGCAGCCATGCCTGAATTCGTCCACGTGAGTCCCTCTGTGAGCAACTTTGGCGGAACTAGCCGCTGGGTGAGCGAAAAAGTGCAGATCAGGGTGGGTGCTATGGCAAACCCCGAGAGGGTCGCCACCATGATGAGTAACGGAGGGGAAGTTATGAGAGCTAAGGGCATGACCACGATCGTTAAGGCGAGTGTCGTGTAAACCAACTGACGCGATAGTGGGGCGCTCACGTGGCGGCTGCCGTAGACCAGGCCACCAACCATGGAACTTGCCGCCCACAGCGCTAACGTGAGTCCTGCTAATTGCGGGGTTCCTGCCTCTTGCATGAAAGCGACCACCGCTACCTCAAAAGTACCAAACAACGCCCCAACACCCAGTGCCACAATGATGGTTGAAGACATACCCACAAAGCGGAGGGCGGATCCTTCACTCTTGTGTTCGGACCGAGTGAAAGGGGGTGGCGATGTCTCGCCCAGAGAAGCTAACAACAGGGCACCCACAAGGGTGATAACTGCGCCCACCAAAATGGGACTTGCGAAACTAACACCAAACGCGAGTGCGACAGCAACAAGTGGCCCAATGGTAAACATTAGTTCATCAAGAATACTTTCCCACGCAAATGCACTATGTAGTAGTCGCTCGTTTTTGTTCGTGAGAAATGCCCAACGCGTGCGCACAAATGACCCGAAGGATGGGAAGCTTGCACCGGCTATTACAGCGAGGACGGTTTGCCAGACTCGAGAAAAGTCGTTCGAGACAGAGTAAACAAAAGCAAATAATGTGATCGCGAAAATAGTCGGTAGGACAATAAGCACGATTCGTTGACCATATCGATCACTCATGCGGCTCGAAGCAACGGCGGCAAGTGCTGCTGTAAGTGTGAATGAAGCCTGAATGAAACCCGCAAATGCATAAGAACCGGTGGTATTGCTGATGAAAAGCAAAATCGCCAACCCGATCATTGCAAGGGGAATTCGGGCAAGGAAGCCCGCACCCGAGAACTTTGCGGCACCAGGAAGCCTCAAAGCATGGGCATAAGGTTCGTAAACAGATTTAAACATGGCATGTGAACGCTACCGCTAACACACAGTACAAGCAGTATTGGTGTGCGTGTGACAGGCTTAAGTCATGATTGCCTCCCTTGGATCGCTGTTGAATCAGCATGAGATCGGTCAACTGGCTTGGGAATGTGCCCAGAATGCAGGTGACTTTTTAAAGAATGAGCGTCCCCGAAATATCAATATCGATACTAAATCGAGCGGCTCCGACCTTGTTAGTGAAATGGACCGTGGGGCAGAAGCCCTGATCGTGGATCTGATAACTGCGTCTAGGCCAAATGACTCGATTCTGGGGGAGGAGGGTTCGAATCGAATAGGTACCTCTGGAGTGCGGTGGATTATTGACCCATTGGATGGAACGGTGAATTACTTATTTGGGATTCCGCTCTGGGGGGTTTCTATCGCGGTAGAAGTTGATGGGGTTGTCGAGGTGGGCGTTATTGCAATTCCCGAGACAAATAAGAGTTACGTGGGCATTGCAGGTGTGGGCTCTTTTTGCGTCAGTGGTGAATCCCTGGCAGAGCTCAATGTTCGTCGTGGCAGTCAGATTCACAACTCCCTACTTGCGACTGGTTTTGGTTACTCACCCGTGCGTCGCGGACTACAGGCAGATGTAGTTGCCTCAGTACTTCCTCAGATTGCCGATATCCGGCGATCCGGGTGTGCCGTTGTTGACCTGTGCTGGTTGGCCAGTGGCTTCATTGACGGCTACTTTGAAATAGGACTCAATCCTTGGGATTACTCGGCTGGTGTCTTAATTGTTTCTCTTGCAGGAGGTCGCGTGGAAGCTCCAATCGATGACGACCTCGGTAATCTCTTGATCTCGAGTACACCTGAGATTTTTGAAGAACTAAATCAGATACTGATCGCAGCGGGTGCCCACGACCTCTTAATCAAGGAGTCTCAAATCCTCTGAGTACCAACTCGCATTTCGAATATATATCTGGGCAGAGTGTTCAATATCCTCGTTGGTCACAACTCCCTGTGTAATCGTTGCCGGTACACCAAGGGCCCGCGCATTCGGCGGAACTATTTTGTTGTTTCCTACAAGTGCACATGCGCCTACAAGCGCTGTCGGGCCGACGACCGCGTTATGCAATACAACTGCGTGCGAGCCAATGAGTGAACCTGATTCAATGCGGCAGCCTTCTAGGTGGACTCCATGCCCTATTACGCAGCGGTCTCCCACCACGGTGTCATAGGTTGACGTGCAATGGATAACAGAACCATCCTGTATCGAGGTTCCGGATCCAATCACGATCTTTCCGTGATCTGCTCGCAAAACTGCACATGGCCAAATGCTTGAACTCGGCCCCACGGTTACATCACCGATAACCACCGCGTCTGGATGAACGAATGCGGTTGGATCGATCCGCGGTGTTTTCTCCCCTAGCGCATAAATTGGCATATCATTTCCCCTCACGAGAAGATCTTTTATAGAGATGACAGTCTAGACGGGCACCCACCTGCACACTTCTAAAGACGATGAGGCACAATCTGCGCGCAACCCGGAAGTTAATCTTGGGGGACCGTGAACCGAAGGGAATGAGACACTATGGCAACCGATTACGACGCCCCTCGAAAGACTGATGAGGAGCTCGCTGAGGACAGTCTGGAAGAACTCAAAGCCCAGCGTGCTGAAAAGGCTTCATCCCCGGTTGACGTTGATGAAGCAGAGCTTGCGGAGTCAATCGAGTTGCCGGGGGCAGATCTCTCAGGTGAAAACCTCTCGGTTGAGGTTGTCCCCAAACAAACCGATGAATTCACCTGTATGTCCTGTTTTCTGGTGCACCACCAAAGCCAGTTAGATCACGAAGGTAAATCCGGACCCATATGTAAAGAGTGTGCCTAGCCTTTTCGAGCGAGGAATCTAAAGACAGCCACTTCAACGACAGCTGCACTGGCGGAAGTGATTGCGGCCCACGCAAGGGCGGAGCCAAGTTTGACCTGTGTGTCCTGCGAATTGGGGGCGGGGTGGCCGCTCACCTTGCGATATCCACTATCGAGGGCTTTGCGGACCGCCCACGTTGCTCCGATCACAATCAGGGGCGCAAGGACGTGAACCATCAACTGGTTTTCACCTGAAGGGTGAATATTCAACGCTGATTCATCATTATTAATTGATCGAGCATGTGAATCTGACATGGTGCTTTTCTACCACCGCTCCAGAAACTAACTAATCTTGGGTCCTTGGGCTGATAAAATTGCTTCGATCAATCTTTCCGGAGTCCTGCTTGACAGGCACCAATTTCTATGGGGATCCATGGGATCAGAGATTTCCAGCTCAACAACGGGGAGTTTTCCTTGGATTAGTTGAAAGGCCGTGTCATTGCGCGTACCCCGCGCAACCTCACGTTGCTCTTCGAGTGTGAGTTCACGGGCATAGCGAATGTCAGCGAGGCTGATCCTTGCTCGACCAGCGCAGAGAAGTGAGTTACCCGCGTGGCCTTCAATTCGGATTTGTGGGGCAGTTGTGACCGCGAAAATGACATAAATTGCACTGATTATTAACGCAAGAAAAATTCCGACAAGGGAACCGAAGGCGGCGGAATAGGCAATTCCGACCATGAGAAAAAGCCCGAAACTGAGCAACAGAATGGTTGCACCAGGCAACAGTCGTTCGCGGTAAAGCATCCTCGGAGTATGGTGCATGTGTCATGTCTACAAAACCCTCGGCATCCCATATCCCTCCAGGGGCTAGCCTGCCTCAGCGTGCGGCTCATGCGCCTCAATTTGGTGACCAAATTCCTTCACACTTTAAATCCTGCTTTGGGTGCGGTGACGATCATGAAACTGGTTTACACATGCTGATGTTCGCCGGCTCAGATCTCAGTATTGAGGGAACGTTCACGGTCACCAAGCATCATCAGGGAGCCCCCGGGTTGGCGCATGGTGGGCTGCTTAGCGCGGCTCTCGACGAAGTTTTGGGCTCATTGAATTGGCTATTGGGCGACCCAGCCGTGACGGGCAGGTTGGAGTGTGAATACCGCGTTCCCGTGCCGGTGGGTTCTGTGCTTCACCTCCGAGCTGAAATCTTGGGCAAGGAAAGAAGAAAGATATATGCGGTGGCTACAGCACACCTCAATAGTGCCGAAGGGCCGGTCGCCGTAGTTGCCCATGCAATTTTCATTCAAGTTAGCGTCGAACACTTCCTCAAAAACGGTGACAGATCTCATGCAAAAGATGGCGTAATTGCTGAACATGACTTTGAAGTAAATCCATGATGCGCGAAGTATTAATTCAGCGTCTCGATCCTGATTTGCCGCTCCCACAATGTGAATATCCAGGTGACGCTGGACTCGACCTGCGGGCACGTTTTGATGTGGAGTTAGCGCCGGGACAAAGATTGCTTATTCCTACTGGCATCTCGATTGCCCTGCCACCCGGTTTAGTTGGTCTCATCAATCCGCGTAGTGGACTGGCCTTGAGAACTGGATTCACACTAGTCAATGCACCCGGCACCATCGATGCAGGATTTCGCGGCGAGATTTCTGTAATCGGCCTCAACTCAGATAAAGACACGACAGTTCAAATCGGACGTGGCGATCGAATCGCCCAACTTGTCATTCAACAATTGCCCGTTTTCAGGCTAATTGAGGTTGGCGAGTTGCCAGGAGCGGTGAGAAGTGAGCAGGGATTCGGTTCAAGTGGAGGATTTCAGCACAGACCGACACAGGGGTAGTGATCTGACGTTCACCCTGAGAGGATAGATACATGACGTACCGCAGAGGCATTGATGGTGGCCCATGGGATGAAACTGATTCGGATGCTCCTAGTGAGGATCTCGATTCCGGGCGAGCCATAAATTTTGGGGCGTTGCGGCTTCAAGTTCCGCAAGGCGTCGAGGTGCAGGTTCAAGCTGATCAGACCTCAGGCCGAATTACGCAATTGACACTGCGTGATGGTGAGAGCGGCATGCAACTTCAACCATACGCATCTCGTAAATCTGGCGGCATGTGGCCCGAAGTTATTGACTCACTGAAGTCATCCATAAATGCCTCAGGCGGATTGGTGGAAACCGCTCAGGGAGAATTTGGCACAGAGGTAGTTGCTCAAATTCAGTCATCCGGTCAAAGTGGTTCCTTACAACCCGCTCGATTCGTAGGAGTTGATGGCCCACGGTGGTTTTTACGAGCCGTGTTCATGGGTAAGGCAGCTCGGGACAGCCAGGCGGCCATTCGACTCACTGAAATTTTCTCGAGTGCTTTTGTTGTGCGTGGCGGTTCAGCCATGGCACCGGGTGCGCCATTGGTTATGAATTTGCCCCCGAATACCGCTACCGATCAAGCATCACCCGTGAGTTCCCCCAACCTCAACCCATTTGTACGTGGTCCTGAGATTACAGAGACCCGCTGATTTACATGAATGCGATAAGCCGGGCGTACCGAAAGTTCACTGCTTCAACGGCTGAACTTGAGTCACGGGAGCTACAAGACCAATTTGGGGCACTAGCTGAGGTTGAAACACAGCCGATTGGGCAATGCCAACCTGGCTCCCAGGTCGAGGTCGTCGGGAGCATTCGTAGTGTCAGCGTTCAACCATCCCTCAAGTCACCCTCACTCGAGATTGAACTCTATGACGGATCGGGTGTTGTAACGGTAGTTTGGATGGGGCGTCGAACGATTCCGGGAATTGTTGCAGGACGAACAGTGAAGGTATGTGGACGTTTGACATGCAATACCGATCGCCCGATTATTTTCAATCCTCGATATGAATTGAGACCCCTGTCCAGATGAGTAATGACGAGCAACTAGAGCCTGATTCAGAGCCAGATATTCATTCTGGCACGCATCCTGGCATTGAACACTTGACCGTTGAAGACATTCGTGTCGAGCGCATCATGCTTGATAAGGCAATTGGTGGGTGGCGGGGCCTATTTGACAGTGGTGCACCGACACTCGTTTTCGTAATTGTCTATCTGATTCAACCAGACAACTTGCAGATTGCCCTTTGGGCCGCCTTGACCGTTGGTGTTGTAATTGCCGTCTATCGCATGATTCGCAAAGACTCCCTCCAGCAAGTTGCAGCAGGACTGGTTGGCGTGGGTATTGCTGCTGGTTTTTCCGCGTGGACTGGGAAAGCCGAAAACTTCTTTCTTCCGGGCTTGCTGACAAATGCTGCCTATGGCACGGTTTTTCTCATTTCTATTTTGGTGCGCTGGCCTCTTTTGGGAGTTTTTCTTGGCTTCTTCAGCGGAACAGGCATGAAATGGCGAACCGTTCCCGAATTCAGTCGCGCTGCTGCCGCCGCAACCTGGATCTGGGTTGGCATGTTCTTCTTGCGATTATCGGTACAACTTCCCATGTTCCTGGCTGGTGCAATCGGCGCACTCGGAGTCCTGAAAGTTGTTATGGGCTGGCCGTTATTTTTGGCCGCCGCCTACTTCACATATCGATTATTGCAACCGATCTACAATAAATTGGAAGCGGCAAAACCTCAGGAATGACCCAGCATCTGCTGCAATGCGGATTCCTGTCGAGGGGAAGCCACGAAAATTAGTTCATCTCCGACCTCTAATGGATCATCAGCGGTCGGTGCTATTACTCGATCACCCCGAACGATTGCCACGAGAGCAGTGTCCTCCGGCCAATTTTGAGCCCCAACTCTTTGACCAGCAACGGGAGAGTCCGATGCCAAGGTGATTTCAAGAAGATCTGCCTCTCCTTGCCGAAATGAGAAAAGGCGAACTAAGTCGCCCACTGAAACGGCCTCCTCAACGAGAGCCGACAGCATTCGTGGAGTGGAAACTGCTACGTCAACACCCCAAGTTGAATCAAACATCCACTCATTCTTCGGGTGATTGACTCGAGCAACTACGCGAGGAACTCCGAATTCCGTTTTGGCCAAAAGTGAAACCACCAAATTTGCTTTGTCATCACCTGTAGCAGCCACGACCACATCACACTCGAAAAGACGGGCTTCCTCCAGTGCGCTTACCTCGCATGCGTCAGCCATAAGGACCTCGGCGCCCTCAACCACTCCTGGCCGGGCCAATGCCGCGTCCCGGTCAAGGATAAGGATTTGATGACCGTTTTGAATGAGTTCTCGAGCGATTGCACGCCCTACTTTTCCCGCACCTGCAATTGCAACCCTCATGAATTACCCGTCTCCCCGAAGAGCGCAATGTCTTCAATTCGTTCGCGTTCTGTAGGTGGAAAAAGCAAGTGAACGGCGTCATCTTGTTGGATTACCAGACTTGAATTGGGAAGTACAGTCGCGCCATACCGGGTAACAAATGCAATGCGAGCACCTGTTGTTTCTTCGAGTTCGCTGGCGTTGCGCCCGAGCCACCGTTCATGCAGGGGCATTTCGGCCAAAGTCATGGTCCCTGTGGGGTCGGTGAATTCTTCCGTGGCTCCTGTGGGCATTACCGCTTTCATGATTTGAGTTGCTGTCCAGGAGACGGTTGCCACCGTCGGAATGCCTAGGCGTTGGTAAACGGCGGCCCTTTTTGGATCGTAAATACGTGCAATAACGTGCTCTACGCCATATGTTTCCCGAGCGACCCTAGCGCCTAGAATATTGGTATTGTCGCCACTACTCACAGCCGCAAATGCGTTTGCTCGGTTAATGCCCGCAGACTCCAAAGTCTCGCGGTCAAAGCCAACTCCCTTGACGGTGACTCCCGCAAAATTTCCGCTTAACTTACGAAATGCCGCCGCCTCTTGGTCAATGATCGCGACGGAATGGCCTTGCTCATCCAACCAAGTGGCCAGAAGGGAACCAACTCGGCCGCAACCCAGAATCACAATATGCACGTTCATACGCTACACGCCTGTGCTGGCACTTGGTCCACCAATATGAGACGGGTCTACGCTTGGGGATCGTGTCGATCGCAGATGGATTGAAGAGAGCGGTTTTGGGCAGGGCCCTCCGTAGCGATCGTCTCTCGGAAACCTTGCTTCCCAAGCGAATCGCTTTGCCGGTTTTTGCCAGTGATGCCCTCTCATCGAACGCGTATGCGACCCAAGAAATCCTGCTTGTTCTCTCACTTGGCGGAGCTTCATTATTTGCATTTGGACCATGGATTGCTGCTTGTGTTGTTTTGGTGTACTTCATCGTTATCGCCTCATACCGACAGAATGTGCGCGCCTATCCCAACGGTGGGGGAGACTACGACGTTGTTTCAGCCAATTTAGGCCCACGTTGGGGCGTATTTGTTGCAAGCGCGCTTCTGATCGACTACGTGCTCACAGTGGCAGTCTCGGTTTCAGCGGCGATAGCAAATTTAGGCTCCACGATTGGTTTCGTGGAGCAGCACAATGTTTGGTTTGCCGTTGGGGCGGTCATTATTATTACGCTCCTTAATTTGCGGGGAGTTAAGGAATCGGGCGGTATGTTCGCTATGCCCACTTACATTTTCATCGGCTCAATATTCATAATGATCGGCGTCGCAATTTTTAAGGCGATTACAGGCCAACCTATGCTGGCGGAGAGTTCCAGCTGGGAAATTTCGCAGGAGGGAACACTAACTGGCTTTGCACTAATATTTTTGCTTGCGAGATCTTTCAGTTCTGGAACTACAGCGCTGACGGGCATTGAGGCAGTTGCCAACGGTGTACCGGCTTTTAAAGAGCCAAAATCAAAAAATGCTGCGACCACGCTCCTGTTACTGGGGGTTATCAGCATGCTGATGTTCAGCGGTATTACATGGTTGGCCATGAAAACGGGTGTGAAAGTAGCTCAATCTGACGCAGACTTGATTGGGCTCCCATTAGGAGAAACGCAGAAAACGGTGATTATCCAGGTGGCAGCAGCCGTTTTCGATAATGCGGGTTGGGCTGTTTTATTCATATCGCTCGCAACCGCTCTGATCCTGGCATTAGCGGCGAACACGGCATTTAATGGATTTCCCGTAATGGGTTCAATCTTGGCGCGTGACGGCTACCTTCCTCGTCAACTGCACACGCGGGGTGACCGACTTGCCTTCAGTAACGGGATTTTTGTGCTGGCTGGCATGGCGATACTTCTGATTATAGGGTTTCAGGCAGACGTCACAAAACTAATTCAGTTGTACATTATTGGTGTTTTTATCGCATTTACCCTCAGCCAGTTCAGCATGATTCGTCACTGGGGCAAGTTGCTCAAGTCAGAGACTAATCACAGGGAGCGTCAACGTTTTATTCGTTCGCGAGTAGTAAATACCATAGGTTTCGCTATGACCGGAACGGTTTTAGTGATTGTTGTGGTTACCAAATTTATCAACGGTGCCTGGATTGTGATCGTCGCTTTGCCCATTATTTTTTATGTCATGCTACGGATTCATAGACATTACGACAAGGTTCGAAGGGAGCTTTCCACCCTCGAAACAGATCACGTGATGTTGCCTGCGCGCGTCCATGCCCTCGTGTTAGTTTCGAAGATTGACAAGCCGACATTGCGCGCGATCGCTTACGCGCGCGCCAGTCGCCCAACGGTAATTGAGGCGGTCACCGCGAATGTGGATGATTCGGATACGGAGCGGCTTCAGCAGGACTGGGTTCGCAGGGATATCCCGGTGACACTCCGCATTCTTGATTCCCCGTATCGAGAGATAACAAGTCCAATAATTGACTATGTAAAAGAAATCCGCTCCGAATCCCCGAATGACTTGATCGCAGTATTCGTCCCCCAATATGTGGTCGGACACTGGTGGGAACAGGTCTTGCACAATCAGTCGGCATTGAGGCTAAAAAGCCGCTTGCTGTTCTCGAACTCTGTAATGGTCATAAGTGTCCCATGGCAATTGGAATCAAGTGAGCATAGTCTTGAAAATGACTTCTAAAGGCGCACTGGAGATAGGGAAGAGATATACGGCCCTAGTCGGCAATATTGCCCATGGTGGCCACTTTGTGACTCACGTTGAAGGTTGTGTTGTTTTTGTTCGGGGCGCCTTAACGGGCGAGGAGGCAATTATTGAGATCACACACAAGAGGCAAAAGGTTTATTTCGGTGTGGCACAAGAAATTTTGAGGGCATCCGATTTTCGCGTGGCTCCCAACTGTGAGGCTAGCCAATTTTGTGGCGGTTGCGATTTCCAATTTATCGTTCCAGAGCATCAACGCTCCCTCAAAACCACAGTGCTCAAGGATTCATTACAACGTTTCGCTTCTCTTCCCGAACCTGAAGTAGACCAAATTATTGGGGCCGGAGTCCGCGCATTGGGTGATTCATCCGGGTTGGGTTGGCGCGAACGCGCACGTTTTGAGTGGAATGGCGACTGGAAAATGCATCATTATCGCAGCAACTTAATGGTTAGCACGCCCGACTGCGCAACCATCACACCCGAAATCAAGAATCAACTCGTTGCATTGGAACAACTTGGGGGACTTCCATCAGGGGAGTACACCTTTGCGCAAGGGATTGAGGGAGTCAGTGTTATAGGACCCTCAGGTCACGTGGCCGGACCGCATTCGGTGAAAAGAGAGTTTGCCGGCAGTGAATGGGAAAGCAACCCACGTGATTTTTGGCAGTCCAATGCAGCGCTGTTGCCTGAAGTGGCTCGGGCCATCCAAGACTCAGGGACCGTTTCATTGGGAGCTACGTGGTGGGATTTGTACGCCGGTTCGGGTGTCTTTACTCAACTACTTGCCGATGCAGTGGGCGAGACCGGAGCAGTTACCAGCGTGGAGGGAAACAGGAACGCTTCTCAACTTGCACGTGAGCGCTTTGTGGTAACGACAAAATCGCATCAAGCGCCAGTACGTGTGATCAACAGTAGTGTCGAATCCTTCGTGGATAGAGTTCGTGAGGAAGGGAATACACCCGATGGGGTTTTCCTTGACCCGCCTCGTTCGGGCGCTGGAATTTCAGTGTGTGAAATGTTACTGGGAATCGCACCAGAGTGGATCTTGTATCTGGCGTGTGATCCCGTTGCTTTGGCAAGAGACGCCAAGGTCTTATGCGCGAGTGGCGAATATGCGTTGAGAAGTGTGAGCGCTTGGGATGCCTTCCCGATGACGCATCACTTTGAATCATTGGCTGTGTTTAAGAGCACTAAAGTATCTTGACGTCAAGATACTTGTGATACCTTGGCGTCAAGAAATCTAAGCCGGGAGGTCTTGTGACTAGTTTGAATTCGTTCTCCGCAAAGGAAACCCTCACTGTTGGTGGTGAGGAATTCGAAATTTTCGCTATCGACGCAGTGCCTGGCAGTAAGAATTTGCCGTTTACCCACAAGATTTTGCTCGAGAATCTGTTACGAACCGAAGACGGTGTCAACGTCACGGCTGAGACTATTCGAGCCTTGGGCAATTGGGATGCTACGGCAGAGCCCACAGAGGAGATTCAATTCACGCCCTCGCGGGTGGTCTTACAGGACTTTACCGGAGTTCCGGTAGTCGTTGACCTGGCCACAATGCGCGAGGCAGTTATTGAACTTGGTGGAAACCCCGACAAGATCGAGCCGCTTAATCCAGTTGAATTGGTCATTGACCATTCCGTGATCGCGGATTTCTTCGGTACCCCCGATGCTGCGGACCGAAATGTGGATCTTGAGTACCAACGCAATAAGGAGCGTTACCAGTTTTTACGCTGGGGACAAAGTGCATTTGACGAATTCAAGGTAGTTCCTCCCGGCACCGGAATTGTGCATCAAGTAAATATTGAAAATTTGGCGCGCGTGATTATGGCGCGCGGGGGACAGGCATACCCCGACACGGTCGTGGGAACCGACTCGCACACCACGATGGTGAATGGTCTTGGTGTACTTGGCTGGGGTGTTGGCGGAATCGAAGCCGAGGCGGCGATGCTGGGTCAGTCCGTCTCGATGCTCATACCTCGGGTTCTTGGTTTCAAGCTCACCGGGGAACTACCTCCCGGTGCGACGGCCACAGACTTGGTCCTCACCATTACGGAAATGCTGCGTGAGCGTGGTGTCGTTGGAAAGTTCGTCGAATTCTATGGGGACGGTATTGGCTCAGTCCCACTTGCTAATCGCGCAACTATTGGAAATATGAGTCCCGAATACGGCAGCACCGTGGCCATCTTCCCCATTGACCAAGTCACATTGAATTACCTCGCCTTGACGGGACGTACCCCCGAGTCAATTGAACTCGTAAAAGCTTATGCCCAGCGACAGGGCCTGTGGCATGACACTTCTGCGCATGCGACCTATTCGGATTCTATTGAGTTAGATATGAGCACCGTGGTGCCCAGTTTGGCTGGACCAAAGCGGCCACAGGATCGGGTTATTCTGGCGCAGTCGAAACCAATGTTTAGAAAAGCACTTGGGGATTTCACGGAAACGCCGGAAGACAAGGTTCGGATCGAAATAGCAGGTGAATCCGTAGAAATTGGGCATGGCGCCGTGGGTGTTGCCGCTATCACTTCATGCACGAACACTTCCAATCCGTCCGTGATGCTAGGTGCGGGGCTACTGGCAAAACGGGCGGTCGAACGTGGCCTCACGCGTAAGCCATGGGTTAAAACAACCTTGGCGCCAGGGTCAAAGGTAGTGACGGATTATTACGAAAAGTCTGGTCTGCTGCCATATTTGGAAAAACTGGGTTTCAATGTTGTTGGGTATGGGTGTACAACATGTATTGGAAACTCGGGTCCATTAATTCCGGCACTATCCGCGGCAATTAGTTCACATGACCTCGTCGTCAGTTCGGTGTTGAGTGGAAACAGGAATTTCGAGGGTCGAATCAACCCGGAGATCAAAATGAACTACTTGGCATCACCGCCGCTCGTTGTGGCGTACGCAATTGCCGGAACGATGGATATCGATCTAGACAACGACCCTCTTGGTTATGACGAAGACGGAACACCAGTCTTTCTGGCGGATATCTGGCCATCGTCGACCGAAATTGAGCAGGTGATTGCCGATTCAATTGATTCACAAATGTATATCGAGCGGTACCGCGATGTTTTCGCCGGTGATGAAGCGTGGAGATCGCTCCCGACTCCAACCGGCAGCATCTTTCAATGGGATTCACAAAGCACCTACGTTCGACGTCCTCCCTATTTTGAAGGAATGAAACGCGAACCGTCACCTGTGTCCGATATCAGTGGGGCGCGGGTTCTCGCCTGGTTGGGTGACTCCGTTACAACCGATCATATTTCACCGGCAGGGTCAATAAAGGCTGATTCTCCGGCTGGAACTTATTTAAGCGAACATGGAATCGAACGTAAGGATTTTAACTCTTACGGATCACGTCGCGGTAATCATGAGGTAATGATTCGGGGGACCTTCGCCAATATTCGACTCAAGAACCTGATTGCCCCGGGAACTGAAGGCGGCGTCACAATTGATTACACCGATCCCAGTGGGCCCGTATCAACGATCTATGACGCAGCAATGAATTACAAAAACGAGAATATCCCTTTGATCATTTTGGCTGGCAAAGAATACGGTTCAGGTTCCAGTCGTGACTGGGCCGCGAAGGGAACAGCTCTTCTCGGTGTCCGGGCGGTCATAGCGGAGTCGTATGAACGAATTCACCGATCCAATTTGATTGGTATGGGCGTGTTACCACTGCAATTCGTTGATGGCGAGAGTGCCCATACCCTTGGGTTAACGGGCAGTGAGGAATTTGCTATCGCGGGTGTTACCGAACTCAACAGCGGCGTGATACCGAAGCAATTGATGGTGAGTGCCACAACATCACAAGGCAGCATTATTGAATTTCCAGCGATTCTGCGGATCGACACCCCAGGTGAAGCAGACTATTATCGAAATGGCGGAATCCTGCAGTACGTCCTTCGTTCACTGTTGTGACCAATGCGCCAGTCGGATGGCCAGTAGATCTGGTGTCTTCTTTCAGCCCCGAGTTTGCTGGTCAGGTCTCCCGTTGGTTATTGGACCGTCTGCCGGGTGAGTTTCGTGATACAAAGATAAGAAACGAGCCAGTTGCCCTAGCGTGGGTACTTCAAGAACGTGTTCGAAGTGATATTGACCTGATGCGTCGTCTGTACGCCACAGCGCGTATGAGTTCGGGCTCAGCCAATCCTTCAGTCCTGCTTGAGGCTCTCAGCGAGATTGGAGCTCAATTATTGCGTACTGAGCGCGAGGTGAGTGTTGTTGTGAGTGCCATCACCGCACTGGATCACAGCAAGTTAAGCACTTCTGATCTAGACTAAGTAGGTGCGTTATTTGGAGGCTATCCGCGATCCCCGAGACGTTCGTGCGCTCCCTGCCGAAAAACTTCCCGAGCTAGCGAGGGAGATTCGCGCTTTTTTGGTCGAGAAGGTCTCTGCTACGGGTGGCCACCTAGGACCGAATCTAGGCGTTGTTGAACTCAGCATCGCGCTTCATCGAGTTTTTCGATCACCGGAAGATGCCATAATCTGGGATACAGGTCATCAGGCCTATGTGCATAAGATCCTTACGGGGCGCGCTGCAGATTTTGATTCGCTTCGCCAGGAAGACGGCATTAGTGGTTACCCCAGCCGTAGTGAGAGCCCTCATGACATTGTCGAAAATTCACATGCTTCTACAGCCCTGTCCTATGCAGATGGACTTGCTAAAGCTTGGCAACAGCGCGGACTCTTAGGGGAGCAGCATGTCGTTGCGGTTATCGGCGACGGGGCCCTAACCGGTGGCATGGCTTGGGAGGCTCTCAATAATATTGCTACGGGGGAAAGGCCTGTCGTCATTGTGGTCAATGACAATGCGAGATCGTATTCACCAACTATCGGTGGCCTGGCCCATCACCTGAATAGTCTGCGGACAGCACCGAACTACGAAAAGGTGATGGGTTGGGGCAAGCGAGTGCTTCTGCGTACCCCGGTTGTTGGCCCCCCTGTTTTCGATGCGTTGCACGGTATGAAAAAAGGTGTGAAGGATGTAGTTGCGCCACAAGGAATGTTTGAGGATCTTGGCCTGAAGTATGTCGGTCCAGTTAATGGTCACGATGAAGCCGAGGTTGAGTTCGCTTTAAGCAGGGCTCGCGATTTCGAAGCACCTGTGATTGTCCATGTGATTACGCACAAAGGGCAGGGTTACGCGCCCGCAGAAGCTGACGAAGCGGACCGTTTTCACGGTGTCGGTGTGATCGATCCTGAGACTGGACTGCCAATTTCTGCGGCTGGGCGAAGTTGGACCAAGGCATTTTCCGATGAACTGGTGTCCATTGGTCGAGTTCGTCCTGACGTTGTCGCCATCACCGCGGCGATGTTGGGCCCCACGGGGCTGGATCAGTTTGCTCAGGAGTTTCCAACTCGTATTTTCGACGTGGGTATTGCCGAGCAACATGCTGCCACGAGTGCTGCAGGTTTGGCCTATGGTGGAATGCACCCAGTTGTAGCACTTTATGCCACATTTTTGAATCGGGCTTTTGACCAAGTGCTCATGGATTGTGCACTTCACAAGGCTGGGGTGACTTTTGTCCTGGACCGTGCTGGTATTACCGGTGACGACGGAGCTAGCCACAATGGCGTCTGGGATATGTCTATGCTGCAGATAGTGCCAGGGCTGCAGATCGCAGCACCTCGTGATGAATCAACTCTCAAGCAAGCTCTCCGTGAGGCAGTTGATATCAACGATGCACCCTCAGTAGTTCGATTTTCTAAGGGCGCAGTCCCTCAGGATATTCCTGCGTTGGCCCGGGAGGGCTGCGTGGATATTCTTGCGCGTCACGCAAATCCTGAAGTCTGTATTGTCGCTATCGGTTCCTTCGCACAACTCGGGATAGACGTGTGCGAAGGATTAAAGGCTCAAGGTATTGGGGCCCAGGTACTGGATCCACGTTGGGTGAAGCCGATACCGCAATATGTACTAGAGCAGTCGGCAAAAGCGACTCTGGTTGTGGTGATCGAGGATGGCATTAGGGCCGGTGGCGTAGGTGCTGCGTTAAGTCAGGCCTTGCGAGATTCAGACGTGGACGTTCCCCTGCGAAACTTTGGTTCCCCACTTGCCTTCTTGGATCACGCCAAGCGAGACTCGATTCTCGCCGAATTTGGACTCACGGCTCAGGCCATTACGCGGTCAATAACCGAGTGGATGGCCAGTAATGAGCCGGGAGAAATTGTCGACGATTCGATTACACAGGAACGCTAGCAACGCCTTGGGCTAAAAATCGAGGTGCACTGTAACCTTCGCGGTCAAGGTATGGGGTGATCCCACCGAGCCAGAAAGGCCAACCGGCCCCAAGAATCATGCACAAATCTAGGTCAGCAGCCTCGGCTACCACTCCTTCATCGAGCATGATTCGGGCTTCCTGAGCTAGGGCCCTCAGTGCTCTATCCCTGATCTGCCCCGGGGTCATGGTGCTGGGTGCATCGCCAAAGATTTCCAAAACTCGTGGGTCTACCGACTTGTTGCCAGTTTCATCCCACAACCAGACTCCGGGCAAGCCTGCGGCAACCAGTTCACCCATTTTTTCCGAGGCGTGGAATCGATCGGGAAAGTGCCCGGTGAGGGTTTCGGCCACGTGTTGGGCAACTGCTGGACCTACCATTTGTACAAGAACAAATGGTTCCATGGGTAACCCCATCTCATGAACGGCCGCATCAGCGTCAGCAAAACTTGCCCCCTCATCCACGCAAGCAATGATTTCGCCGAGGAAGCGATTGAGTAGACGGTTGACAACAAATGCAGGTCGATCCGCCACTAAGACACATGACTTTTTGAG
Organism: Candidatus Nanopelagicales bacterium; assembly: GCA_017857705.1. GTDB lineage: Bacteria > Actinomycetota > Actinomycetes > S36-B12 > S36-B12 > UBA4592. Next base: position 48,102 of record JAFMCP010000001.1, on the reverse strand, counting down.
ACCTTTACCTACAGCGAACGCGGTCGCCAACGTGGCGTCATTTGTTTTGCCAGCACGTGCAATTTCGAGAAGAGGCATGAGTGCAACCGGATTAAAGAAATGGAATCCAACAACTCTCTCTGGGTGTTGTAATTCCGATGCCATCTCGGTGACAGAGAGTGAAGAGGTGTTCGTTGCCAAAATACAGTCCGGTCGCACCACTTCTTCCAGTTGTGCAAATACCGTTTTCTTAATACCCAATTCCTCAAAGACCGCCTCAATGACAAAGTCTGCATCAGCAAACGAGCGTTTGTCCGTGGTGCCTGTGATTAAAGCTTTAAGCCGGTTGCATTTATCGGGGGAGAGCCGACCCTTGCCGAGCAATTTGTCCAACTCTGCGTGGACATACCCGACACCTTTGTCCACTCGTTCCTGATCGAGATCGGTCATCACTACAGGAACCATGAGATTACGAGTGAAGAGCAATGCAAGCTGACTCGCCATAAGTCCTGCGCCAACGATTCCGACTTTTTTCACGGGAAGTGCGAGGGACTTGTCGGGAACTCCGACAGGGCGCTTGGCACGCTTTTGAACCAAATCAAATGCATACAGCGATGCCCGTAGTGGATCTGACATGACGAGGTCGGTCAAGGCTTGATCTTCAGCGTCAAACCCCTCGCTGCGAGTGGCCGTTTTTGCCGCAGCAACAAGATCAAGGGCCATGTATGGCGCGCGGGTTGCCCCGTGGATGCGGGAGTCAACAGATGCGCGCACCGCATCAACGACTTCATCCCAGTTTTCTCGGTCAATTGGTGGTCGCTCGACTGTGATCGAGTTCGTGAGTACCTTTGATGCCCAAAGGATTGACTGCTCGAGAAAGTCAGCGGGCTCAAACATGACGTCCATAACGCCGAGATCAACTGATTGTTTGGGCTTCATTTGCTTGTTCTGACTCATTGAGTTGTTGATTATTATTTCGAGAGCATTTTTTGGTCCAACCAGATTCGGTAGCAACCAAGCACCACCCCAGCCAGGAATTAAGCCGAGGAAGACTTCCGGAAGTGACAATGCCGCGGCATCGGATGAAACAGTTCGGTAGTTGCAATGCAATGCAAGTTCCAGTCCACCACCCATGGCAGCACCATTAACAAACGCAAACGTGGGTACCGAAAACTCACCGAAACGTCGCATTACATCATGCCCTAATTTTCCAAAAGACGCGATGATCTTCGGGTCATTGACCAGGCTCATGGCAGAGAGGTCCGCACCTACAGCGAACACGAATGGCTTTCCTGTGATGCCGACTGCGGCTACGTCAGCACGTGCCGCGATTTCGTCTAACGCTCTGTTGAGCGATACGAGTCCGCCCGGGCCGAAAGTTGATGGGCGAGTGTGGTCTTTGCCATTATCCAGCGTGATCAGTGCCATCGTGCCAGCACCAAGTGGCATATCGAAATACCGAACTCGTGATTCGGTGACGATTTCCTCGGGATTAACTACTGAAGTTGGTCCTTGTGATTCGCTCATGCCTTACTCCCTGAAAGATTTTCCCAAATGACTGTTCCACCCATGCCCAAGCCAATACACATTGTGGTGATTCCATATTTTGCATTCGGATTCATTGTGAAATCCATGGCTAGGTTATTCATCAATCGAATACCGCTGGATGCCAACGGGTGTCCAACAGCGATTGCACCACCCATGGGGTTCACTCGTGGGTCGTGGTCATCAATTCCAAAATGGTCAAGGAACGCCAATACCTGAATCGCGAAAGCTTCATTGACTTCAAATAAATCAATGTCGGCGATTGTGAGACCCGTCCGAGCCAATGCTTTTTCGGTACTGGGAACTGGACCGACTCCCATTACTTCGGGTTCAACGCCGGCGAACGCGAAGCCAACCATGCGCATTTTCTTCGAGAGTCCCAATTGGTCGGCAACTTCCTCGTTCGCCAACAGGGCTGCTGTTGCTCCGTCCGAGAGACCCGAGGCATTACCCGCACTCACGCGACCATGTGGCCGGAAGGGTGTCTTCAAATTTGCCAAACCTTCGAGGGTTGTGCCTGGTCTGGGAGATTCATCCTCACTGACTAGGACACTGCCCAGTTCAGTGCTGCGTGCGACCACCGGAACCAAATCAGGCTGGATTAAACCATTGGCATATGCCTTGGCTGTCTTCTCCTGTGAGCCAAGTGCGAAAGCGTCGGCACGTTCCTTGGTCAAGTGTGGAAAACGGTCATGCAGGTTCTCTGCTGTCATGCCCATGGCCATGGCTTCTGGGTCAACGATTCGTTCTGACAGGTAACGAGGATTGGGATCCATTCCTTCACCCATGGGGTGATGTGTCATGTGTTCAACTCCACCTGCCAGCGCAAGGTCATAAGCACCCGCCATGATCGCACTTGACAGGGTCGTAACCGCGGTCATTGCGCCAGCACACCAACGGTCGACCGAGTAGCCCGGAACAGTGTTGGGCAGACCCGCTAAGAGGGACGCAGAGCGCCCAATATTCATTCCTTGGTCACCTGTTTGGCTGGCGGCCGCAATTGCAACGTCGTCAATTTTCTCGGGTGGCAGGGTGGGATTTCGTCGAAGTAATTCCCGCATTACCTTCACAATCAAGTCATCGGCTCGGGTCTGAGCGTAAAGGCTCCCTGCTCGAGCAAATGGGGTTCGGGCTCCGTCAACGAAAACAACACTGGCACGTTCAGTCATAGATCCTCCTTGTGAGATTCCTATGTTACCCGCAAGTAACTTATTTCAGCACGTACTTCTGTATTTGCCTTCACGGAGTTCCCGTAGAAAATGTGGCGGGGAATAATCAAATTACATCTTCGAAGGTCATTTGGTCGGGTCGTCGTGATCGGGCTGCGAGTAAAACGGGCAGGACGAGCTCGCACTGCCATGCTCGAGCACCGCCCTCGGTCAACAAATCGCGGTAGAACTGCGGATCATCGACGGGTTCATTCCAACAGGCCCGTCGGACTAGATCGGGCTGCATCAGGTTCTCCGTGGGAATATTCAACTCCTTGGAAATGCGCGTCAATTCAAGTCGTGTGAATTCAAGTCGAGCATGAGCACCTGGGTTCTTGTCCGCCCAGGCTTTGGGTGGCGGCGGACCATCACTTCTCAGCGGGGGCTTGGGGAGTTCGGACTCAGGTAGTCCTCGAGCCCGTTGTACGGCAGCAACCCATTGTTTTTCATAGCGCCCCGCGCCGCGGCCGTTAAAGCCTTGAACCTTGAGCAATTGATCCGCGGGTTTAGCCAGAGCAGCGGCTAAAATCGCACGATCAGGCAAAATCCGGCCCGGTGCGATGTCGCGCCGACGGGCAATGTCATCGCGAGTAAGCCATAGTTCACGCACGATACCGCGGGCCAGCGGGGTTTTCGCTCCGTGGACCCCAGAAGTGCGTCGCCATGCTTCTCCCTTGTGTTCGCGGGGCCGCCACGACAGTAAAGCATCAAATTCTTGCTGTGCGTACTCACGTTTGCCACTTTCATCCAGACTTGCTGCCAGTGCATCGCGCAGTTCGATGAGTAATTCCACATCTAGCGCGGCGTATCTCAACATTGCGGTCGAAAATGGTCGTTGGGACCAATCTGCAGCACCGTGACCTTTTTCAAGGTAAACCCCGAGTTCGTTTTCCATCAGGGGACCCAGCCCAACACGCTCACGACCAAGTATTCGACCGGCGAGCTCTGTATCAAAAAGTGCGCTTGGCGTTAACCCAACCTCACGCAGGCATTCAAGATCTTGGGTTGCGGCATGCAAGATCCATTCAACACCAATGGTTGACTCGGCAATTGGGCTTAAATCTGGGCAGGCAATTGGGTCAATGAGTGCGGTGCCAGAGCCGTTCCTTCGGATTTGAATTAAATATGCCTTTTGTGAATATGTGTACCCAGAAGCACGCTCAGCGTCGAGTGCAAGTGGCCCGTATCCGCCTGCAAGAGCCTGAGCGTATTCAACAAGGGCAGCTTGCGTGGTAATTAATTCAGGGACAGGCTCGCGCGTTTCATGGGGGATTTTGACTTCAGCCTCTGGCTGGGCCTCTGAAACTGAACTTTCAGAACCCTCCAAATTCTCCACGTCTTTCACGTCTTCCACATTCGTCACGTTAGCCGCGGCGTCGCGCGTGTGCAACATGGGCAACGCCTTCAGGTAATGGCACTAACCCACCTGCGAAACACAATACGTCAATCCACGCCGATAGATGGGTGCCTAAGTTGTCTACGGGGGCACCGGATTCATCTTCAATCGGGGTCCATGACGACCGAACTTCAACAAAACCATCAGCTGGGCGATCCGATAAAGTTCCAAAGGACTGACCAAAATTGGAAGTGACCGTGCCACCTAGTTCGGTGATTTGCAGGCCACCGGTGCTCTCAAGGATCCAACTCCATGCAACCTCGCGGACGAGGTCATCGTTTAATAAGTCCGATTCAAGCTGAGCTCGAGCAAAAATAACCGCCCGAAATGTGCCATTCCATTCATCAACACCATCTGGGTCGTGAAGCAGGACAAATCTGCCGGAGAAGGCGTCACTGTCGACATCTGTCGGTTCAGCCGTCATGGCCAAAGCAAAGGGTGCTAGTCGGCTCGGTGCTGGAACCTGGGTCAAAGTGATGTCTGGGCGAACGAGGGCAGAGCTGATCTGCTCAATGGTCAGCGCAAACTGATCAGCTGCAGGAGTTACGGTTCGCATCGCTTAAGACTAATGAGACGGGTGGGATTGCTGGGACTGGCGCGCCGCTAGGGGGACTCGAAATTCACCGATATCGAGTTTATGCAGTAGCGCTGATCCGTGGGGGTCCCAAAGCCTTCTCCCTCGAATACATGCCCTAGGTGGCCGCCGCACGCGGCGCAGCGAACTTCCGTGCGAATGGCACCCATGCTCCTGTCCTCAAGGTAGACAACGGAGTCTTTTGCCAAGGGTTCATAGAAACTGGGCCACCCGCAGTGTGAGTCGAACTTGGTCTCGCTGGTGAACAGTTCAGCGCCACAGGCGCGACACGAGTATGAACCCGCTCGTTTCTCGTTGGTGAACTCACCTTGATAAGCGGGTTCAGTCCCCGCTTCACGCAAAACGCGATACTCCTCCGGACTTAAGCGCTCCCGCCATTCATCCTCGGACAGAACAGTTTCATAAGGTGTTCCATCAGGTCGTTGTGCGCCGTCTCGAGCCGGTGTTGAAGAACCCATGTTCCAAGGGTAACTCTCAAGGGATTTTCGCGCTCATCCGTGCTCCGTGCAAATTTATGTGTGAAGATGACCCCGTGATGGAACTTCTGGAAAACTCCGGTGCATGGCTGTCAACTAACGATCTGGATAACGCCAGGGCCAATCTGCCAATTGTCTACATTGATGCGATCCCTGTGCGGGTTGACGCCAACGGTGAAGTGACCGAGGTGGGTTTGCTTCTTCGCGTTTTACCCGACGGCACCATTAGTCGAGCGGTCGTTTCAGGGCGCGTTTTGTACCGGGAGCGAGTGCGCGACGCAATCATGAGACATCTGGAGAAAGATTTAGGGCCGATGGCCTTTCCGAAATTGCCTGCCTCACCGCAACCTTTCACCGTTGTCGAGTATTTCCCGGACGAAAGCGTGACCGGTTTCCATGATCCACGTCAGCACGCAATTTCACTGGCCTACATAGTTCCTATTGAAGGTGATTGCGCGCCATCGCAGGATTCACTTGATCTGATTTGGGTGACCCCGGATGCCGCAACCAGCCCGGAGTTTGAATTGGAAATGGTGGGTGGTCAAGGACGATTGGTCCGAATGGCATTAGCCCATTGCGGGTTGCTGCCTTAGATCAACATCATTTATTAGCAGGAAACTGGGGTGTCACTTTATTGATCTTTCCCAGGAGTGCAGCTGCTAAATCTTCACGGCCAAATGCATGTGCCATCTCGATAAAGGCATCGTCCGCGCTGTTATTGAAATCCGAATTCAAAGCCCGGACCAACTGGGCCTTAATAACGGCCATTGAGGCTGGTGAACAATTGGTAATTAGGTCATTTGCGCAGGCATAGGCATCTGCTAAAGGATCATCACTTGCTGCAATTACAAGCCCGTACTCCAGCGCGTCTGTTCCTGTGAATGTTCGACCCGTAATCAAGATATCTGTTGCCCGAGCCAGCCCCACCAATCGAGGGAGCAACCAGGCAATTCCGTACTCAGCGATGAGTCCCAGACGCGAAAATGTGGAACTAAGTTTGGCGTCAGATTTGGCGAAGCGGAAATCAGCACTCATCGCGATCACAAAGCCTAATCCCGCTGCTGGGCCATTTATGGCGGTGATTACGGGGGTCGACAGGTGGAGGTATTTTCCTGGAACAGTTTTGTGGCTTTGCCCCTGCAGGAAGCCTTGAACAAGTTGCGGGTCTTCGCCCAAGATACTCAAATCAGCTCCGGAGCAAAACCCACGACCGGCTCCGGTAACAACAATGGCCCGAACGTCAGGATCAGAGTCTGCGAAATCAAGAAGGTCAGAATACGTGTGGATCATGTCGGGGAGTAGGGCATTTAGTCGGTCAGGACGGTTAAATGTAATTGTGGCGATGTGAGCATCCACGGCATAAGTGACAAATTGCGTAGCAGGAGAGGGAGTCATGCGCTATTCATATCAGCAACACCCCAATTTTGGTTTGAATGAGGTTAAATTGATGGAGTGTGTATTTGCACTGGCTTCTCGCTATGGCAAATATCTGCAAAACGGTTGATTGAATTATTCATCTAAGAAATGAAAGTTGAGGAACCCATGACGAATGCTTTTGGAACATCGGAACCGAAAAAAGGTATGCGCATAACTTGGCGTGGAATAGTGCTCATCATCATCGGCTTTTTCCTTGCCCTCTTTGCAGTTCAAAATTTGAACACCGCGAAAGTGAGTTTCCTTGGCATGGATTTTGAAATCTTTGTTTGGATAATTGTGACTGTTTCATTCCTATTGGGAATGTTGCTTGGGGGAGTAGTTCGCGGTACTGCGCGCAAGTTACGAAAACCCCAACTGGAAAGTGGAAAATGACCTAGTAATCGTAAGGATCAATCCCTAAAAGGGTTTCGTCTTCAGGGGTGGTTGATTTAGCCACTTCCTCGAATTGGTCAAACTGTGGATTTTCTTTATCTTGATCGGTTTCGTCATCCACGTATTCGTCAGTGTCGATAAAGTGCATGGCGGCAACCTCAACACTTACAATTGGCCTCGCGGTCATTCCGCCTGCATGCATTGGATCATCACTTGAGTCCACGCCATCCTCACTTGCCAAGAGATACTCGGTGTCTTCGAGCGGGTAGTTCAATCCGTCTAATGAGCCCTCACCCCCGTATTCCCCCGTGTCTCCAATGAGCGAATTGCGAATTGCTTCAGCCTCCATAATCATTGTGAGTCGGTCTGCCGCATCAGCGATGTCACCTGGCTCACCTGCAACACCGTTTGTGGCGCGCATTACTCGGTCTGGGTCGGTTTCGTATGCAGGGTTCGACATAGAATCAATGTACCCCGAAAAGTCGCACGAACACTTACTCAATTGCAATCTAGGGCTGGCAGGCGAACCCTTACTCGACATGCCAGACTAGGGGCATGACTGCGATGCTCGACGATGTTTCCACCTTGAACCTGCTAAATGAATTAGAGCCCATCGTTGAACGGGAGCTAAATCGTCACATTGCGATCGCCAAAGAGTGGTTCCCGCATGATTACATCCCATGGGATGAAGCTCGTAACTTCGCACATCTCGGCGGGCAAGATTGGACGCCCGAAGAGAGGCGGTTCAGTGAGGCAGCGCGAACAAGTTTAATTGTTAACCTACTCACCGAAGATAACTTGCCAAGTTACCATCACGAAATTGCATCCATCTTCGGTCGTGATGGAGCATGGGGTGAGTGGGTTGGCCGCTGGACAGCGGAAGAGGGTCGACACGGAACCGCCATTCGCGATTACTTGGTTGTCACGCGTGCGGTAGATCCTGTGGAACTCGAAAGGGCTCGCATGGTCCACATGCAGGAAGGTTTCCAAGCAATTCATCCGGGTATCTTGGCTGGATTGTCATATGTGTCTTTTCAAGAGCTCGCAACGCGCGTTTCACATCGAAATACTGGTGTGGCGACGGGTGACCCCATTGGTGAAGCCCTCCTGCAACGCATAGCCCTTGATGAAAATTTGCACATGATTTTTTATCGTAACCTGCTTGACTCTGCACTGGAGTTGCAGCCAGATGCAACCATGAGTGCCATTCTGGCCAGCGTCAGGGATTTTGCAATGCCCGGCAACGGTATCGAAGGATTCCAGCGGAAAGCGGTGGAAATCGCTGTCGCTGGGATTTACGACCTAAAGCAACACCGCGATGAAGTGATTATGCCCGTCTTGCGCAAGTGGAAAATCTTCGAGCGTAATGATTTCGGCGCAGAAGGAAATGCTGCACGCGATCAATTGGCGGAACTGCTGGCTGATATGGACGTTAACGTCAGTCGATTTGAGGAGCGACGTGAAGCCCTCCGAATCAGATTTGCCGCCAGAGATTAAACAGCGGTTGACAACTGGCCTGGGGACATCCCCCATGGCTTGGGAACTTGTGGATTGGGAACGGCGTGTGGACAGTGCCCTTCACGAGGACAACAAAAATATGCTGAGAGATTTGTATCGAGAACTTTCGACACTTGTCCCACCAGAAAGAGTCAGTTCCGAATGGTTAAGAGTCGTATCCGGCTGGGATGCTCGGGCAAAAACGGGTTAAATATTGTCGGCTTTCGCTGTTAACCGATTTCAGGAAGGCCCGTGACGGCGATAGTCGTCTCGCCTTCCGTCTCCCCAACTACGACAGATACGAACATTCCCATAGCCGAATAGTCACGCATGATCGCACCGTCGAGATTTGTTTCTTGATTGAGTGCATACCCTTCGGCGATCAGTAATTGACCGTAGTCATCCGCCACCTGCGCGGCCGGACCGTCCACAACCCACATTGCGTAGGCCGTCCCGTCGGTTTGAACGGTTGCCATGGCGAGGGTTCCTGAGCGCGGAACCGGCAGCGGCCAGTTCTCCGGCAATGCAATGTCTGCACCGACCACCATCTCGTTTCCCTGCTCATCCTTGATACTGACGTTGCCTTCTTCAATGTCGACGTCACCACCGATAGCGTTTTCTGCGAACTGCTCAACCGCCTGTTCGGCACCTTCACCGCACGCCGTTAACGCGGGTGTGAAAATTAGTGTCAGCGTCGCGATAGCGGCAATCGAGCGTTGACGAATCATCATTGCGTCCCCCTCTAGTAGACGTCGCTAACGCTAAGTCACTATTAGAGATGATTTCCGGCCGTGAGCTTCAACCTGACCGGTCATGAACATCTAAACTTCGGGGCTTGAAATGCAGGTTAACCGCGCAAGTGGTGTGCATTAAGCAACTACCAGGAGTGTCCGAGGGGGGACTTGAACCCCCATACCCTTTCGGGCACTAGCACCTCAAGCTAGCGCGTCTACCTATTCCGCCACCCGGACTGGGTGCCGCTTGCGCGGCAAAGCGTAACTATACAGAGGCCCTTTTTTCCAGTGAATCCGGATTGAATCGAGTAGAGATATCGGTCTGGCCGATGCCGAAACCTGCCGAATGTGTGGCTCAAGTTGCATGTCTCCACCTCGACGGACATTAAGGTGGCATGATCAACGTATGAGTCAGGGATCGGAAGAATTCGTACTGAGTGCAGGGTCAAAATCTGCAATGGAAACAGATGTAGTCACTCTTACCCAAGAATTAATCAGAATTGACTCAAGTAACTGGGGTGATTCGCCTGAAACAAAGGGTGAGGCCGAGGTCGCCGAGTATTGCGCCCAGCGACTGCGCGAAGTCGGTTATGACCCACAGGTTTATACAACGACATCTGATTCACGCAGGGGAGTGCACCTAAGAATTCCTGGGACCGATTCAAGTGCTGATGCCCTCGTTGTGCACGGGCACCTAGACGTGGTGCCGGCTATTGCGGCCGATTGGACTCACCCACCTTTTGGAGGGGAGATCCATGACGGATTCATTTGGGGTCGCGGCGCCGTAGACATGAAAGATATGGACGCCATGATCCTCGCGGTGTTGCGTCATTGGGCTAAAGAAGGCATTAGACCGCGCCGCGATTTGATCATTGCGTTTTTTCCTGACGAAGAAGCAGGCATGCATCACGGCTCCTCCTGGGTCGTTGCAAACCGTCCCGAGTTCTTTGAAGGAGCCACAGAGGCAATCGGTGAAGTGGGTGGCTTCTCAATCTCTGTTCGCGACGACCTGCGCTTGTATCCGATTCAGACGGCTGAGAAAGGTATCCGATGGCTCCGCCTGCGCGCCGCAGCGCGCGCAGGCCACGGCTCGATGATCCACACGGATAACGCGGTGACCGAGTTAGCGCGGATCGTAACGCGAATTGGCGAACACAAGTGGCCTGTTCGTCGGACACGAACGGTGGACGCATTTCTCGCCGAACTCAGTGATGCTTACGGGGTTGAGATTGACGGAAGCGATACCGACGAATTGGTGTCCAAGTTAGGAACACTCGGACTGTTGGTCGGCGCCACGCTGCAAAACACGGCGAATCCGACCATGCTTAGCGCGGGGTACAAAGTGAATGTGATTCCCTCTGAAGCTACCGCGTATATCGATGGTCGGGTACTGCCAGGGTTCGAAGGAGAATTTGACCAAACAATTCGTGAGCTTGTTGGAGAGCACATCAACGTTGAGTCAGTAAGTTCTGACATCGCGATTGAATCTGCTTTTGAGACCGCAACTTTTGATTTAATGGCCAGTGTCTTGAGGCACGAGGATCCGGGTGCACGAGCAGTTCCCTACATGATCTCGGGTGGAACTGATGCCAAAGCGCTCAGCAAAATAGAAATTGATTGTTACGGGTTCTCCCCACTGCGAATGCCACCTGACCTTGACTACTGGCGACTTTTTCATGGGGTTGACGAGCGTGTGCCAATTGATGGTTTGCAGTTCGGGGCCCGCACTCTTGACCGATTCCTGCGCTCGGTTTAATTATATTTTTTGAAAAGAGACACGATTTAAAGGGAACTTGCGACCCGGTACACCTTTCGGCGGAGTCGCACCTTCTTTCGACCATCGCGAAAAATCCTCGTCTGATCCAATTCCCAGCGTCCCCGTTCTGCCTTAAAAGTGAGTAGTTGACGGGTTTCCTCTCGGTCACTGTCTCGAGAGAAGCTTATTTCGCGAAACTCCCAGACTGGCTCGGCGCGGAAGGATCGCTTCATCTGCGTTGTGCCCAACCTGATTCGGGGTAGCCCATATGTGGTTCAGAGACGTCATTGAGTGCAGAAGTTATTTCTTCAGGTAGTTCAAGTTCCTCAGCACCCAACGCCATGAGTAACTGTGCATTTGTTCGAGCACCCAGAATAGGAGCGATAACACCGGGGCGATCCCGCAACCATGCAAGTGCGACTTCCGCCGGACTGGCATCTAGACCCTGAGCGGCAGTTGCGAGTGCATCGACAATTCTTTTTGCTCGTTCGTCTGAATAGACATTGACAAAAGCGCTGGTATCAGCGGATGCACCACGAGAGTCGATGGGAATTGAATGGCGGTACTTCCCAGTGAGAACGCCTCTCCCTAAGGGAGACCAGGGCAGGATTCCAATTCCCAGTGACTTGGCAGCAGGAACAATTTCCCTTTCCACTCCGCGCTCAAGGAGCGAGTACTCCATCTGGGTTGTAATCAATGGAACTGAATTGGGTTTGACCTGCTGCATTGTGCAAGCTCGCGCTGTTTGCCAGCCGCAATAGTTCGAAACCCCCGCATAGCGAACTTTGCCAGAAGCAATAGCCGAATCGATCGCAGAGAGCGTCTCCTCAATAGGGGTATGCGAATCCCAGGCATGCATTTGCCACAGGTCTATGTGTTCAACGTCTAATCGCTTAAGGCTGCGGTCAAGAGCATCAAGGAGATGTCTGCGGCTGGCATCGAATCTTCGTTCGGTATTTGGTAGCGAGACAGCCTTAGTGGCTAAGACAATTGAATCACGGCACTCGAATTCTTGAATGAGGGTTCCCAGCATTTCTTCACTGACACCTTCGCCATAAACGTCGGCCGTGTCAATGAGAGATCCGCCAGCATCGAGGAATGCTGCCAACTGATCCCGGGCTTCATATTCATCTGTTGTCCTGCCCCAGGTCATAGTGCCCAGTGCCAATCGCCCAACTCGAATACCCGAATTACCCAATGGCCGTTGCTGCATGGCACAACCGTAGACCCATATGGCGCAAAAGTTGGGATCGCAGGCCGTAGGCTGCCACCATGAAACTCTCAGTCAACCTTGGATATTGGGGCGCCGGAAATGATGCAGATAACTTGGAGGTGGCCAGGGAGGCAGACCGCCTGGGCTATTCGTGCGTGTGGGCCGCAGAAGCATATGGTTCAGATGCCGCCACGGTCCTGACATGGATTGCGGCTCAAACCACACAAATAGACGTGGGCAGCGCAATTTTCCAGATTCCGGGCAGAACCCCAGCAAATACCGCGATGACGGCCGCAACATTGGACACCCTGTCCGGTGGTCGCTTTCGACTTGGACTTGGTGTTTCCGGTCCACAAGTTTCCGAAGGCTGGCACGGTGTCCGATTCACAAAGCCCCTGCAACGCACGCGTGAATACGTTGACATTGTGCGGATGGCGCTCTCGCGTCAACGGGTTAAATACGATGGTGAATTTTTCACATTGCCCCTTCCTGACGGTCCGGGTAAGGCTCTCACCCTGACGGTTCACCCAGTTCGAGAGAACATTCCCATTTACTTGGCCTCCATTGGTCCCAAAAATCTTGAACTCACGGGTGAGATAGCGGACGGTTGGTTGGCTATCTTTTTCTCGCCCGAGCATGCAGCTGAACTCATGAAGCCACTTATTACTGGTCGTGAAAAATCTGGGAAAACAATGGCAGGCTTCGACGTTGTACCAACGGTGCCCGTGGTTCCGGGAACCAGTGTTGAAGAATGCGCCAATTTCGTGCGCCCCTATGCAGCTCTTTATATCGGCGGTATGGGTGCTCGAGATAAAAACTTTTACAACCAACTAGCCACACGGATGGGTTACGAAGAGGCTGCTATCGAAATTCAAGAGCGCTATATGTCAAAGGATTATGCCGGCGCTGCTGCTGCTGTCCCAATCGAATTTATTGACGCAACGTCACTGATTGGACCGCCAGATCGAATTGCCAAGCGGCTGCCGGCATATGCCGGCGCTGGGGTTACGAATCTGAGCGTGGCCTCATTTGCTGGAACTTTGAAGGAGCGTGTTGGCACCTTGCACGTGATGAAGGAAGTTCTCAAGAGTTCTGGTCTGGGTGATCTGGATGCGAACACCAGCGATTAATGGACATGTCGTGGTTTGAAGCCATCGTCTTAGGTGCGCTTCAGGGTTTGACCGAATTCCTTCCCATATCGTCGTCCGCTCACCTCCTTATTTTTAGTCAGTTTTTTGGGTGGTCTGATCCAGGGGCGGCATTCACCGCGGTGAGCCAAATTGGCACCGAACTGGCCGTAATTCTGTATTTTTGGCGTGACATCAGACGGATCGTGTCTACTTGGTTCAGATCATTGGCCAACCCAGAAATGCGCAAGGAACTTGATGCCCGAATGGGCTGGTACGTGATAGTAGGTACGATTCCAGTTGCAGTTCTAGGTTTTACGTTTTCCCGACAAATTGAGACCACTGCCCGAAATCTGTACTTAGTCGCCACGATGTTAATTATTTTTGGAATCATCTTGGGCCTTGCAGATTATTATGGTCGAAAAATTAAATCAATTAATCGTTTGAAACTCCCCGATGCCTTGGCATTCGGTTTTGGTCAAGCGCTCGCGCTAATTCCTGGAGTTTCGCGTTCAGGTGCAACGATTACCACGGGTTTGGCTTTGGGTTACGACCGAGTCGCAGCAACACGCTACGCATTCTTGCTGGCAATTCCAGCGGTTCTGGGTTCTGGACTCTATGAAGCAACAAAGATCTCTGAGCAACAAAACGCGGAGTGGGGACAAACCATTCTTGCCACAATAATTGCTTTTTTTGTTGGTCTTGGCGTAATAGCTTGGCTACTGCGATGGTTGACCACACGTACATACACCCCATTTGTGATTTACAGGATTGTTCTTGGAGTTGTAGTGCTCGTGTTGCTTTCGACGGGAACTCTAACTTCAGGTGTTTAGAGCCAGCCACTTTTCTTGAACCCACGAAACAGTAAGCCGCAGGTTACTGCCATGAAAATCAAAACAATTGGATATCCAAAGTCGGATCTCAGTTCCGGCATGTTTTCGAAATTCATCCCAAAGATTCCCGCAGTCAAGGTAGGAACAGCAGCAATCGCTACCCATGCTGAAATTTTGCGCATATCGGTGTTTTGGTTCAAATCTTGGAGCGCGGTTGACGCCATCAGCATCGTCAGTAACGCATTATCGGTACTCTCAACGATGTCATCCACGCGAAGAATATGTTCGCCAATGTCAGCGAAAAACGGTTCTAATTGTTTTGGAATAGATTCATCCGTCTCATTGGCAAATTTCTGCGCAGCATTGACGAGAGGTGACACGGACTGACTCACTGCGATGTTTTCACGTTTGAGTTGGTAAATATTTTTCGTGGTTTGCGCCGTTGGTTTCATAGAAAAAACATCTTGCTCGATTTCACGCATATCCTCATGGACTTCTTCGGCAACGGCAAGATACGAGTCAACCGTGATGTCCATGACTGCATACAGAACAGCCAGGGGTCCATGAGTTCTCAGTCGTTCACTATGGGACATTCGCTCACGCACGTTTGTGAGGTCACCTGCAGCACCAAATCGGACAGTTATGGCGAACCACTCACCAACGAAAACCGACGTTTGACCCGTTGTTACCTCTTTGCTGTTGGCGTCATAGGACAAGGTCTTGAATAGTGCAAATCCCTCACCCTCACTGAGGTCAAACTTGGCTCTTTGGGCCACATTTGCAGCGTCTTCAACGTCAAGTGGTTCAAGGCCAAAAAGTTCTGTCACCAGGCGGAGCTCTGATTGGGTAGGGGCAACTAACCCCAGCCAGACAAATGAGCCTGGATCTGCCTTAACGTGAGAGATAAGTTGTGAAATTGCCGCTCGAGCATCGTGTGCTGTGGCATCGTCGTCACTGACTAGGTCGATCGGTTCTTTGTGCTGATGCTCAAACTGGCCATCTGCTGAGTACCGTCCCATACGCCGAATCATGTGCGCATTGTGTCAGTCAAAGGCGTTCTCTTTCTGCCCCACGCGAACACCTCAACAATAAATGACCCCAAAAATGCTCTCGGCACTACGTTAGGGGACATGGCCACGGTTCTGTTAGTTCGTCATGGGCGGACAAGTGCCAATGAGGCGGGAATATTGGCAGGATCTGCTCCTGGGACGGTTCTCGACAGCCGAGGAATCGAGCAGGCACAGGCATTGGCCGAAATTTTGGCGGGCTATGAAGTTTCTGCCATTATCGCGTCTCCCTTGGAACGCACGATGCAAACAGCTGAGTTTCTTGCGACATCCCTTGTAAATAATTCTGGTACCGCATTGGAAATTTCCAGTGAACCAGCACTCGCCGAGTGTGAGTACGGTGATTGGACTGGTCGTAGTTTGGCTGAACTTGCGCAGGAGGAAATGTGGCGAGCCGTCCAAGACCACCCTGCATCTGTCGTTTTCCCTGGTACCGACGGAGAATCAATGGCAAATATGGCCCAGAGAGCCGTGGGAGCTATCCGGCGATGGAATGACCTTTTGGGACCTGATGCCGTTTATGTAGCCGTCTCCCACGGAGACGTCATCAAAGCCATTATTGCTGACGCACTCGGAATGCACCTTGACCTGTTTCAAAGAATAGGGGCTGACCCATGCTCGGTCAGTGTCGTCAATTACACACCCTCCAGGCCTTTCGTTTTGAGCATTAATGGCAACGGCTCAGATGTCCGCCGGCACGTGAGGGTTGCCCACAAAACAAAAAGTGATGCACCGGTGGGTGGTGGATCCGGTGACTAGGCGAATCATTGAATATCGTTTACCTGAACGCTTTGTCGTTGGGACTGTAGGCATGCCGGGGGAGCGAACTTTTTATTTGCAGGCGAAATCTGCAGGCGCCCTTACTGCGGTAGCTTTTGAGAAACAACAAGCAATGGTCCTCGCAGAAAGAATCAATGATTTACTCGATGAAGTGCGAATCAGTCGGGATCCCGGTGGCGTCGTTCCAGAAAGTGCACCACATGAACTTTTGGACGCGGAGCCCTTAGATATGCCCCTCCTTGAGGAATTCCGCGTGGGAGCTATGGCTTTAGGTTGGGATGAAGGGAGTTCCTGCGTTGTCATTGAAGCGCACGCAATCGCTGAAGAGAGTGATCAAGTACCTGAACTAGGTGAAGACGGAGATGAAGGACCCGACACACTTCGTGTTTGGCTTAGTGCGCCGTATGCCCGCGCATTTGCTGATCGAACCCATCGAGTAGCGGAATCTGGACGCCCACCTTGTCCCTTCTGCCAACAGCCTCTTGATTCAGAGGGTCACATTTGTCCGAGGGCCAATGGGTACAAGCGGCGAGATATCTAATTCGATTTTCAAGGGAACCCTTGAACCCATTGGGCAGTTGCGCGGTGCAAGTAACGGTTCACTTTTATGCAAGGACTCATCAGAATCCCTTTTCGTGTACAAACCAATCGCGGGTGAGCGTCCGCTGTGGGATTTCCCTGACAACACACTATCCGGACGCGAAGTAGCGGCGGCAAATCTTGATGTGATGTTGGATTGGAATTTGGTCCCACCAACTCGCTGGATTTCCGATGGGCCGGTGGGTCCAGGCATGGTGCAGAAATGGATTGAAGAAATTGACGAACTTCGCCCCGTAAATATCTTTGAAACCGATCGAGTTCCGACAGGATGGCTCTCAATTTTAGATGCAGTCGATCAAACAGGAAGACCAGTGACACTGGCTCATGAGGACAACGAAGCTCTCATGCGGATGGCCTTGTTTGATGCGATTGTGAACAATGCGGATCGCAAGGCCGGGCATATTCTGGCAGATGAGAACGGTCGGATCTTCGCGATTGATCATGGTGTGTGTTTCAATGAAGAGCCGAAATTGCGCACTGTCCTTTGGGGTTGGGTAGACAAACCAATTTGGGAGCCCCATTTGACAAGCCTTCGGCAATTGCAAGGGACCCTTGGAGATTACCATGACCAGATCGACACATTTTTATCTCGCGCCGAATCACGTGAGTTGCGCCAAAGAATCCAGGGACTGCTGGAAACCGAATCATTTCCTAGACCCAGCGATGATTGGCCTTCAATTCCGTGGCCGGTGTTCTAGAGGACTCCAATTCAACCGATAGGCTCTCAGGATGCAGAGTTGGTCTGATCCCGCAAATCCTAAACTTCCAGGAGTGGGGCGCGACCTCCGCTTATTCGACTCAGCCACACAATCAATTAGGCCTACGGCACCGGGTAAGACGGCGAAGATATATGTCTGTGGCATTACTCCCTATGACGCAACTCACATGGGCCATGCCAACACATATGTGGCTTTTGACCTCCTCATTCGTACTTGGCTAGATTCCGGAATCGCCGTTAATTACGTACAAAATGTCACGGATATTGACGAGCCACTTTTGGAGCGGGCAGTTGCCACAGGTCAGGATTGGCGGGATATTGCCGATCGAGAGACGGCGTTGTTCCGTGAGGACATGCAGGCCCTCGGTGTTATCCCACCTTTGCATTACATCGGTGCTGTTGAGTCAATTCCACAGGTGGCCGAACACGTCCTTCAACTGCAGACGGAGGGTAAGACCTACGCCCTTAATGGTGACATTTATTTCAAGATCGCTGAGGCACCATTATTTGGGTCGATTTCGCACCTTACACGTCCACAGATGCTGGATATTTTTGGTGAGCGAGGCGGGGACCCTGAGCGGGCGGGGAAAATTGACCCGCTTGACCCATTGCTGTGGAAGAACGAAAAGCCCGACGAACCAGCATGGAACACGGTTCTCGGGCATGGGCGCCCCGGTTGGCATATTGAATGTTCAACGATTGCCTTGACCTACTTGGGTGACCAGATCGATGTGCAGGGTGGGGGTTCTGATCTAGTTTTCCCGCATCACGAGATGAGTGCGGCACAAGCAGAGAACCTCACCGGGGTTGAACCATTTGCTCGCTTTTACGTCCACTCCGGAATGGTTTCGTGGCAGGGGCACAAAATGTCCAAGTCACGGGGAAATTTGGTTTTTGTCTCGACATTGCGCCACGAGGGGGTTGACCCGGCGGCAATTAGGTTGGCGTTACTTGCCCACCATTACCGGAGCGACTGGTCATGGACCCCCCAAGGTCTGGAGGGTGCACAATCACGGCTCGACCTGTGGAGGTCTGCAACAAGTTTGGAAAAGGCAATCGCGTCCGAGAGTGTGTTGGATCGGGTTAGAGAAGTCATGTCCGACGATCTAAAAACCCCGAGCGCACTTGATGCGATAGACAACTGGGCACGGGAATCACTTCACGCAGGTGGGTCTGATTCCCAAGCTCCCGGTGTGGTGAAAGATCTTTGTGCAAGTCTTCTTGGTGTGTATCTTTAATCATTTTTTTCGTCATGGCCGCCAAACCCCTTGCGCATTGCACTAAGAATCTGGTTGGCAAAGCGGTCGTTGCCTTGGGAAGCAAAACGAGAATACAACGCTGAGGTAAGTACGGGTGCAGGCACACCTTCCTCGATAGCTGCAATTGAAGTCCAGCGACCTTCACCTGAATCAGAGACACGACCAGAAAACTCCGTGAGTTCAGGGCTTTGGGCTAGTGCCGATGCCGTGAGGTCGAGAAGCCAAGATCCAACTACTGAACCACGACGCCACACTTCGGCGACAGCAGGAATGTCGATGTCGTACTGATAAAACTCTGGGTGAGCTAGCGGTGCAGTTTCCGCATCGTGTTCTGAACTCTCCGCACCCGAATTGGCATGTTTGAGAATATTGAAACCTTCGGCGTATGCGGCCATAAGTGCATATTCGATGCCGTTGTGAACCATTTTGACGTAGTGTCCGGCGCCGCTTGGCCCACAATGTAACCAGCCACGTTCCGCAATTGTTTCGGGCACTGACGCATCTGTTCGTGGTGCTGACTCAGTGCCGGGAGCTAATGAATTCCACAGAGGAGCTAGCGAATCTACCTGTTCGGTGGGGCCACCAATCATGAGACAGTATCCGCGGTCCAGACCCCAAACTCCACCGGATGTTCCAACGTCAATAAAGGAAATTCCTCGAGTCTTTAGTTGCTGGGAGTGTGCAATGTCGTCGCGGTAGTAGGAATTTCCACCGTCAATAATCGTGTCGCCGGGCTCAAGTAAGAGTGCGAGTTCATCGATCACACTTTGCGTTGGTGGCCCCGAGGGAACCATGACCCACACCGTCCTTGGCGTTGGCAAGGCCTCAACCAGTTCCCTAAGGGAATTCCTGCCCTGCACACCATGCATTCTGAGATCGGATATGAACTCGGGATTGCGATCAAAACCAATAACAGTGTGACCAGCAGCTACAGCCCGGCGACTCAGATTCGCACCCATCCGACCAAGTCCCACCATGCCCAGACTCACGTTTATGTTGTGATTACCCACGACGACTCCTTAAATCCGTGTGAAGGGGAACTTGATCTCTCGTGTGCAAGACTAGATGAGTGATCGATCCCACCGTAACCCCTGCTTGGAATTCCCTTGTGAAACAGAGCACCGCTATCGCTCCAATCCGAGAATTGGTAGACCAAGACAGAAGTGAATTTCGCACCATGTTGGAAGGCGTTGAGGTTGATTTCAGTCGCCAGAGGATCGATTCAGCGGTGTGGCACACACTCAAGGATCTGGTGGATCAATGTGATGTCGCGCAGCTGCGTGACCGCATGCTCGGTGGAGCCCACATCAACACGACAGAGGATCGCGCGGTGTTGCATACGGCACTACGCCTTCCCCGTAAATCTGAGTTATTCGTCGATGGCGTTGACGTTGTAAAAGAAGTTCACGGTGTTCTGGACCGCATGTCGATTCTCGCAGACAACGTCCGAAATGGAACTTGGCGTGGTTTTTCAGGCAAACGTATTACATCTGTTGTGAATATTGGAATTGGTGGATCAGATCTTGGGCCGGTCATGGCCCACCGGGCACTACAGGCCTACAGCGATCAATCGATCGCAATGCATTTTGTATCGAATGTCGATCCTACTGATCTGGTAGAGACCCTAAAGTTGTGCGATCCCCAAACGACACTGTTCATAATTGCGTCAAAAACCTTCTCAACGACCGAAACAATGTCAAATGCTCAACGAGCGCGTGAATGGGTGCTGGCCGCCTACCCGTCGCTGGATCATGGTGGCATTGTTGCGCAGCACTTCGTCGCTCTGTCAACGAATGCACAATCTGTTACAGCCTTTGGAATTGACCCCGCGAATATGTTCGGTTTCTGGGATTGGGTCGGCGGTCGCTATTCCATGGACTCGGCAATCGGTTTGAGTACCATGATTGCGATTGGACCGGAGCAGTTTCACGAAATGCTCAGTGGCTTTCATGCCGTCGACCTGAACTTCGCAAATGCACCTTGGGAATCAAATGTGGCCATGCAGATGGGTGCGCTCGCTGTCTGGAACAGGGATTTTCTCAAGATTGAGACTACGGCCGTACTCCCATACTCTCAATATCTTTCTCGTTTCCCTGCATATTTGCAGCAGCTCACGATGGAAAGTAACGGAAAGAGCGTTCGTACCGACGGTGAAAATGTTCACTACGAAACTGGGGCAATTTATTGGGGGGAGCCGGGCACGAACGGGCAGCACAGTTTCTATCAACTTTTACATCAAGGAACCAGCGTGGTTGCCTGCGACATCATCGTAATTGCTCGGGCGCAGCAAGAATTAGGCGTACAACAGGACGTTTTAGTGGCCAATGCACTCGCTCAGGCGTCGGTTCTTTCACTGGGAATAAATGCCGAACAACTCGCTGATAGCGGGATTCCTGCCCAACTGATTCCACACAAGGTCATGCCAGGCAATCGACCGGTAAGCGTTATCTTGTGCTCCGAATTAACTCCATTTACATTAGGCGTACTTGTCGCTCTTTACGAGCATTCCACATTTGTTCAAGGAGCAATCTGGGGGATTAACTCATTTGATCAATGGGGAGTTGAATTGGGCAAAAAGGTCGCAACAGGTATTAGTGACGCTTTTGCTGATTCGACCCAAGTCCGGAACTTTGATGCCAGCACGGAATATTCCATAAATAAATATTTGGATTTACGCGAGTAGAACTAACTTTCACGCCTGCGCAAATACCGCTCGAACTCTTTAGCAATTGCATCCCCTGAAGCTTCCGGCAATTCGGTTGTCTCTTGTTCTTCTTCAAGTTGGGCTACGTAGTCGGCGATATCTTCATCCTCTTGGGCTAGTTCATTAACACCGGCCTCCCATGCACGAGCATCTTCAGTTAGTTCCCCAAGAGGTATTGGCAGGTCAAGTAAGTCCTCGATTTTGGCCACCAAAGCCAGCGTTGCCTTTGGGCACGGTGACTGTCCAACGTAATGGGGGACAGAAGCCCACAGCGACAAATTAGGTATCCCAAACTGATCACATGCTGCCGCGATTGCCCCGACAATTCCAGTAGGACCCTCATAGGTTGATGGTGAGATGTTGAGATCACTTATGAGCTGTGGGTCGCTCGATGTTGCGAAGACGGGTACAGGCCGCGTGTGTGGGTTGTCAGAGAGCAGTGCACCGAGGGTCAGGACCAGTCCTGTGTCGAGCTCTGCTGCAAGGCTCAGGATCTCCCTGATGAACTGCGGCCACTTCATGTTGGGTTCGATCCCAGCGACCAAAATCACGTCACGTTTGAGTTCTGGTACATGCGCTGTAAAAACACGAGTCCCTGGCCAAATAATGCCTCTATCACCGGAATCGCTCACGTACATATGCGGTCTATTTACTTGGTAGTCGTAATATTCTTCAGGGTCCAGTTCGAGCAGCAACTCTGCTTTCCACGTCTCACGCAAATGATTGATCACACCCGATGCACTCTCTGCGGCGTCATTCCAACCCTCGAAAGCACACAACATGATGGGGTTGTTGAGTACGGGAAGATCGTCATATTCGATCATGTCGATCCACCCCTTTCGCCATTTTCCGAGATTAATCTCGGAGTTGATCGAGTACTGAGACGAGTACTGAGAACCGCATGTGAGATCAACTGTGCGACCCGAATAGGCCAGTACAGAGGAACGTCATGCACCGCACCGTACCAATGCTGAAGAGCAATGTTCATTTTTCCTTGAACTTTTGTCTCAACTTGGTTTCTTGCCTCTGCCCAACTGTCCAGAGCGGGAGTGGTTAAAGGGGTGGGTGGGCTAAAGAGATCCCTTGCCATGAGGATCCAGGTGTGTACAGCGAGAGCCCGTAGGTCTGAATCTGGGTTGTAGTCCAGAAATGCCTCAAGGACCGCCATGTGGCGGTCAAATCCAATAGTTGTCACAAAGCCACCCTGTGGTGCCTCAACATATGTTCGTGCAATGGCGGAAATAACCGATTCTCGCTGGTCAATCGAGGACAACATGTCCGCCGGGAGATAGTGAGACCTTAATTCCGCTTCGCTGAATGGACCTATCGGTGGCGTCAGTGCGGCGTTCAAGTCCTCGCGAGTGATGGATCCGCCTTCAACAATGTTTGCCGGCGTGAATGCCCCACCATCAATGAGTACTGAACTCGCGGTTCGACTCGGGTACCGCGCTGCAATGTTGAGAGCGACCGAGGCGCCCCAAGAATGGCCGACAACACAAGCTTTATCGATCTCAAGCTCGTCCATTAACCCAATGCAGTCTTGGCTTACCTGTGAGATGTGATAGTTCGGGGGCATATTTCTGGACTCACCATGACCACGTAAATCAATCGACAGCGTGCTGTATCGACTTCCGAGAGCATCAATTGTGGGAAACCAAAAATCCCCCTGTTGGGATAGTCCATGCAAGAGAACTATCGGCGCGAGGCGTGAATCGAGACCCTCTTGGTAACGAAAAGCAACGCCGGAGTCACTCATGACCGGTGGCACTATCGGATTCTTCACTTGCTTACTCTCGCATTAAGGTTACGTGTGACCAAACCCAAGGCTCTTTTGCTCGATCTTGATGGAACTTTGCTCGAATCCGAAAAACTCTGGTTGGTTGCCGAACAGCAGGTTATGGAGCGTTACGGCTATTCCTGGACCCCCACAGATCAACATCACTGTTTGGGTGGTCCATTGGAGAGAGTGGCCCAGTACATGGAGATAAAGGCCAACGGCTCAGAGCGATCGGAAATCATTGGCAGCCAACTGCTAAAAACGGTTGCAGACCTATTTACGACCGAGCCTTTGGAGTGGCGACCGGGGGCTGAAGCGCTTGTTGCACATGCACACCAACTCCAGATTCCCACGGTGATTGTTACGGCTTCCTGGCGATCTGTCCTGGACACGGTGATGGCCCGCATGAGTGAAAGTGTCGGTACATTTTCACATTCCATTGCAGGTGATGAAGTTCAGAACTCCAAACCACACCCAGAGCCGTATCTCTGTGCTGCGATCAGTGTTGGCGTTCCGATTGGAGACTGTCTTGCTATTGAGGATTCACCTACTGGTACTCAGTCCGCAGTGAGTTCCGGTGCCAGAGTGATTGCAGTTGAGCACATGGCCACCATTGATGTTGCTGGTGCAGTTATTGTCAGAACCCTTGCTGGTCAAGACGTGGAGTCACTGTGGAAGCTCGTTAACAACTGATTCCAATGCCGTTTTAATGGACTCTTCAACAAATGAGCTGCCCGACGTCCACGTGCTGCGTTCGGGCAGTGGTGGCGGAGTACCACCAAATTCTGGACATAGTGGCTTAAAAGAACACCAACCGCAAAGTTTTGACGGCGTAGGCAAAAAAGATCGCTGTTCCGAACTGTGTGCGATTGAACTGCGTAGTGCGAGGATTTTTCGCTCGGTCACCAGGAGATCATTTTCCGTGGGCTCGTATCGTAAAAATCGTCGATTACCTAAATACATTAGTTGCAGCATTCGTGGTAACTCACCATTAATTCTCCACCATGCCAAGCCATAGAAACGCATCTGGAACATAGCTTTCTCCGCGTACATGGGAGAAGGTGCTTTCCCACTTTTGTAGTCAACAATACGAATATCACCAGATGGGGTTCGATCGACCCGGTCAATAAAACCCCGAATTGAGAAGCCTTCATCGAGTTCAACGCTTAATGCAAGCTCTCGAGCATGTGGTTCAAAGCGATTGGGGTCTTCCATTGCGAAGTATGTTTCCAAAAGGGGTCGAACCGGAGCTAAGGTTTGCTCAACTACATCTGAACTGATTGCTTTCAGCGGTTCTGACACAAACGTTTCACCGTAAATCAGAGCTGCTTCTTGTGGTTTATTTTTTGCAAGCGCCTCCAGTGCAGTTGTGAACAGTGAAATGGCCAGTTCATACGTGCGTTTGCCGGCAGGGGCATCGAAAATATTTTCCAAAACAGAATGCACCAGAGTCCCACGAACGGCTGCGATTGAAGGTTCTTCGGGCAACTGGTCAATTGTTTTGAACCGATAAAGCAAAGGGCACTGTTGGTAATCGGCACTGCGCGAAGGAGAGAGGGAAGTAGGGAACACCATATGAGCCTAGTTGCCCAACTGACACAAATTGATCACCTCGTCAAACAACGCGGTAGGTGAGTCAATGATTCACGGCGATAAAGTCACCACATGCCTAAACGTCCAGTCCATCCTCCGGCGCCACGTGAAGCGGTCATTGTGGGCGCCCGACCCAGAGGGCCACTCCGTGCCGGTGACCTGGTGCAACTTATTGACGCTAAAGGCAACAAATACACCATCACCTTGAAAGAAGATCTGATTTTTCATAGTCATCGGGGGCAATTGGCCCACAATGACATGATCGGTAGAAGTGAAGGAATAATCATTAATAGCGATCGAGCTATTTCGTATCAAGTTTTGCGTCCAGGACTAGACGACTATGTGCTGTCGATGCCGAGAGGCGCCACGGTCGTTTATCCCAAGGACGCGGCGCGAATCGTTGGTCTGGCCGATATTGGAGAGGGTTCACGAGTCCTTGAGGCTGGGGTAGGGTCGGGTGCTTTAACATGCTCACTACTGCGCGGTGCCGGAATCACCGGGTCGGTTGTCAGCATTGAACGTCGCGAGGATTTTGCTGAGATCGCAACTGAGAATGTCTGCCGGTGGTTTAACGGTTTTCCTGAATCATGGAGTTTGAAAATCGCAGACCTGGTCGAATTTCAGCCCGATCTTGGTGGCTACGACTCGGTTGTTCTGGACATGTTGGCGCCCTGGGAGTGTCTTGAGGTCGTCGAAAGTGCGTTACGGCCAGGTGGGGCACTGGTGGCCTATGTTGCTACAACAACGCAATTATCCCGACTGGTGGAAACGGTGAGGGTTCGTAACGTGTGGACGGAACCGCGCGCGGAAGAAAGTCTGCTCCGCACATGGCACCTGGACGGTCTGTCAGTTCGCCCGGACCACAAAATGAATGGGCACACGGGTTTCCTTGTTTCTGCGAGATTGATGAACGGCCCTTCACTTGATCGAAAGCGCCGCCCAGCCCCTGGAGCCTATGGGGTGGATTACCACGGCCCCGGCGGTGAAAACAAATTTGAAGGAACCACACCCCTTTCAGTCGCTGAAAACGCCTAGTCGGGTTATGGTGTTACTGGTGAAAATCAGCCGGTACCCCCTAGAGAAATGGTGACGACATGGAGCAAAGCTCTAATCTGACTCAAATACAGGGTGAGTTGGCTGCCGCAAGGGATCACAATGAGCGCCTGATCACAACATTGCGCGATGCTCGTGAGCAAATTGTTTCACTAAAAACGGAAGTGGATCGCCTAGGGCAACCACCAAGTGGATTCGCCACAATTTTAGTTGCTTACGAAGATGCAACCGCGGACATCATGGCTTCTGGTAAAAAATTACGTGTGGGAGTCAGCCCTGCCATTGACATTGCTGATCTGGTACTCGGCCGCGAAGTCTTGCTGAATGAATCCATGAATATTGTGAGTATCCGGGAATACGACGAAACCGGTGAGATTGTCGTTCTCAAGGAACGAATCGATGGTGACCGGGCATTGGTTGTTGCACACTCTGATGAAGAAAGAGTAATCAAGCTCGGTGCGCCACTTATTGATCAAAAACTTCGTGCCGGTGACACTCTCATGTGTGACATGCGCAATGGTGTTGCGGTAGAAAAGATTGCGCGTGCCGAGGTCGAAGAATTAGTTCTAGAAGAAGTCCCTGACATTCATTACGAAGATATTGGCGGACTGGGTGAACAAATCGAGGCGATCCGCGACGCAGTGGAGTTGCCATATTTGCATGCTGAGTTGTATCTGGAACACAAACTCAAACCACCAAAAGGAATCTTGCTTTACGGTCCTCCAGGGTGCGGTAAAACCCTGATTGCCAAGGCAGTTGCGAACTCATTAGCGCAAAAAGTGGCAGAGAAAACCGGAATGGGGGAGGGACGTTCCTATTTCCTCAATATTAAAGGTCCAGAACTACTGAACAAGTACGTAGGTGAGACAGAGCGTCATATACGTCTCGTCTTCCAGCGGGCCCGAGAAAAGGCCTCTGAAGGCATGCCCGTAATTGTGTTTTTTGACGAAATGGATTCACTCTTTCGAACACGCGGCACAGGTGTGAGCAGCGATGTAGAGAATACGATTGTCCCTCAGTTGCTCAGCGAGATTGATGGTGTTGAAAGCTTGGAAAATGTTATCGTGATTGGGGCCAGTAACCGAGAGGACATGATTGACCCGGCAATTTTGCGCCCTGGGCGACTTGATGTGAAAATCAAGATTCAACGTCCTGATGCTCAAGCGGCTGCAGCCATCTTCTCAAAATACCTCACTTCGGATTTACCCCTGCATGACGAGGATTTGGCAGAGCATTCCGGAGACCGGGACGCTACAACGACTGACATGATTGCTCGGGCAGTCGAGCGCATGTATACAGACATGGATGAGAACCGTTTCTTGGAAGTGACATATGCCAATGGGGATAAAGAAGTGCTGTATTTCAAGGACTTCAACTCGGGTGCCATGATTGAAAATGTCGTCGCGAGGGCAAAGAAATCCGCAATCAAGGACTTCCTCACCTGCGGGCAACGCGGGATACGCGTGCAGCACCTACTCGACGCGTGCATTGACGAGTTCCGCGAAAATGAAGATTTGCCAAACACTACAAACCCCGACGATTGGGCCCGCATCTCTGGTAAAAAGGGCGAGAGAATCGTCTTTATCCGGACCTTGATCGAAGGTAAAAAAGGGACAGAGCCTGGTCGTTCAATCAGCACCGCGTCCAACACCGGTCAATATCTCTAGACATACACCAACTGTTTGCTCTGGAGGATTAAAAGGTACACATGAGTGTTAATCGGATAATGGGAATCGAAACCGAGTATGGGGTAACCGTGCCCGGCCACCCAACCATGAATGCCATGGTCACGAGTTCACATATCGTGAGTGCTTACGCGCACTTAAGTGGCCTGGACCAAGGATTACACGCACGCTGGGATTACGACAGGGAGTCACCTTTGCGCGATGCCCGCGGATTCGATCAAAGTCGCGCAGACGCGGATCCGAGTCAATTAACCGACGATCACGAACTTGGACTTGAAAACATTATTCTCACCAATGGAGCCCGCCTTTATGTGGACCATGCGCATCCTGAGTATTCAAGCCCAGAAGTGACAAATCCGCGCGATGCAGCCTTGTGGGACAAAGCAGGAGAAATGGTCATGCACCAGGCCGCCTTATTTGCGCCAAAATTCGATGGAGCGCAGATCAAACTATACAAAAACAATGTTGATAACAAGGGCGCTTCCTATGGCACGCACGAAAATTACCTGATGGCTCGTCAGACGCCATTCACGAATATTGTGCGGCTGCTAACGCCTTTTTTTGTTACAAGGCAAATTTTCACTGGCAGTGGTCGATTGGGTCAAGGGCAGGAAGGTGCCGTCAAGAAATTCCAGATTTCACAGCGTGCTGATTATTTTGAGGCTGAAGTAGGCCTTGAAACAACATTGAAGCGTCCAATTATTAATACCCGTGATGAACCGCACGCGGATCCTGAAAAATACCGACGACTTCATGTAATCGTAGGTGATGCGAATATGTCAGAAAAGGCCACGATGCTCAAAATGGGCACTACGTCACTCGTTTTGGCGTTAATCGAATCTGGATTCGAAGATTTTGGCCTGTTCGATATAGCCAATCCTGTTGCGGCAATGTCGAAAGTTTCCTATGACACCACGATGAACAAAGTGATTACTATGACCAACGGCTCCTCAATGCGCGCGGTTGAGATCCAATACTCCTATCTCGAGACAATTCGGTCTCACCTGTATTCACACACTGACCCGGATAACCAAACAGTCGAAATCCTGGATTTGTGGCAGGAAACCTTGGATTCGCTCAATGATCAATCGGGCGAGCATAAAGTGGCGGCTCGCTACATTGATTGGATTGCAAAGTATCAATTGATGCAGGGATACCGGGATCGAGATGGTCTTGAGTGGGACAACCCACGTTTGGGAGTGATTGACCTGCAATACAGTGATATTGATCCAGATCGCGGAATCGCCATCAAGCTCATGCGCAGAGGTTCAATCGACACAATATTCTCCGCTGACCAAATCGAAGTTGCGACCCGTGATGCACCACAAGACACCAGGGCGTACTTCCGAGGCGAATGTGTCCGCAGGTATCCACAAAATGTTGCAGCGGCATCGTGGGACAGCATAGTTTTTGACACTGGGGGAGATACCCTCCTGCGAATTCCTACCCTCGAGCCACGGCGGGGTAACAAAGCATCAATTCAGGGGCTTCTCGACCAGAGTGAAAGCGCTGCAGACCTTCTCAATTCATTGCGATCCCACGACTAGCAGTTAGGCTAAGCACATGCCGACCCACGATAGCAATCAAATAAAGCGTTCCCGACGGGAAGAGGATCAGGACGATCAGGATTCGGTCGTGGTCGCTGCCGCCAATAACGCTGAGCTGGACAATGAAGTTGATTCGCTCTTAGATGAAATCGATGAGATCTTGGAAGTCAACGCTGAGGACTTTGTAAAGTCGTTTGTGCAAAAGGGCGGACAGTGAACCCGGAGTCCTCTTTTGCCGCGCACTTGCAGTCTCAAGGAAAACTTCCCAACGCAATGACTACGTCAGCGTCGAACGAGCATCTAGCACCACATGGAACTACCATCGTGTCTCTTCGTCACGCTAAAGGTGTTCTTATGGCAGGAGATCGCAGGGCAACCATGGGCAACATTATTGCCCAGCGTGACATTCAAAAAGTATTTCCAGCCGATACCTATTCATTGATTGGCATTGCAGGATCAGCGGGAATTGCCTTAGAACTTGTTCGATTGTTTCAGGTTGAACTCGAGCATTATGAAAAAATAGAGGGAACGTCGCTGTCATTGAATGGCAAGGCGAATCGTCTTTCGAGTTTGTTACGTTCCAATCTTGGGCTCGCCATGCAGGGTTTAGCAGTAGTACCACTCTTTGCTGGTTTCGATAGCAAGTTGGATATTGGCCGCATATTTTCATACGATGTCACCGGTGGCCGTTACGAAGAGCACGATTTTTATGCCGTCGGATCTGGTTCGCAATTTGCTCGCGGAGCGCTTAAGAAAATTAATGCACTCAATCAGACCGAGGACGAAGCAATCGCTGCAGCAATCGAGGCATTATTTGACGCAGCGGACGACGACAGCGCAACGGGCGGGCCAGATATAAGTCGCGGAATTTTTCCTGTTATTTACACCGCTGGTGCAGATGGCGTGCGAGAGATTGACACGGATCGAATCGCTCAGTTATCCCAAGCGATGCTTGGGCGGCGTTCAACTCAACCCAATGGACCTCGGGCGCATTTATTGAATGGGGGTGATTCCCAATGAGCATGCCGTATTACGTCTCACCGGAGCAAATAATCGCTGACAAAGCAGAGTTCGCTCGTAAAGGCATTGCGCGAGGACGGTCTGTTATCGTGGCAAGTGCACGCGAAGCAATTTTCTTTGTTGCTGACAACCCTTCCCGAGCGCTACATAAAATCGGGGAAATATATGATCGTATTGGGTTCGCCGCGGTGGGCCGATACAATGAATTCGAAAATCTACGAGTTGCAGGGGTTCGGTTAGCGGATACCCGGGGGTACTCCTATGACCGGGTTGACGTGACGGTTCGAACAATAGCTAATGCTTATGCCCAAACACTGGGCAGTATTTTCATTGAAGCTGCCAAGCCATTTGAGGTAGAAATAGCCGTTGCGCAAGTTGGTGAAACACCAGATCAAGATCAGTTGTATCGGATTTCATTCGATGGCTCAGTTCATGATCAAGCTGGTTTCATCAGTATGGGAGGCGACAGTGAGACTGTTGGAAATCACATGTCGGAGAACTGGAGTATTGGGGCTGATTCTCAGGACACACTCAAGGCTGCGTTGAATGCGCTCTACCCCGATTCCGAGCCCGACATCACCGCTCTCGAGGTAGCCACTCTGAGCCGAACAGGTGATGGGCGGCGCTTTCGTCGCTCAACATCCGCAGAAATCATTGAGTTACTGGGTTGAGAGGGCGGCAACGATATGCAGCGCCGAATATTTGGTATCGAGACGGAATACGGTGTCACCTGCACCTTTAAAGGTCAACGGCGCCTAAGCCCCGACGAAGTTGCACGCTACCTGTTCCGTCGAGTAGTCAGTTGGGGCCGAAGTAGCAATGTATTTCTTGCCAATGGTGCCAGACTTTACCTCGATGTTGGTTCACATCCGGAATATGCGACAGCCGAATGTGATGACTTTATGGAATTGCTCGCACAAGATCGGGCCGGTGAACGAATCCTTGAGGGTCTAAGTATTGAGGCCGAGGAGCGATTGGTTCAAGAGGGTATTTTTGGCGATGTTTATTTATTCAAAAACAACACAGACTCCGCAGGGAATTCATATGGTTGTCATGAGAACTATCTGATTGAGAGAACGACTGATTTTGCATCACTGGCGCAGACCTTCATTCCTTTTTTGATCAGCAGGCAAATCCTCGTGGGGGCCGGAAAGGTGGTACAGACGCCACGCGGCGCCACCTACGCGGTCAGCCAGCGCGCAGACCACATTTGGGAGGGCGTTTCGAGTGCAACGACTCGATCACGGCCAATCATTAACACTCGAGACGAACCCCATGCCGATGCAGACCTATATCGTCGTCTTCATGTGATCGTGGGTGATAGCAATATGAGTGACACAACGAATTTGCTAAAGGTTGTGTCTGCGCATCTCGTGCTTTCCATGATCGAGTCTGGGGCTGTGATGCGTGACCTCACCTTAGCCAATCCCATTCGCGCTATTAGGGAAATAAGTCATGACACCACTGGAAAACGCACGGTAAAACTAGCTAATGGAAGGGAGATCTCAGCCATCCAGATGCAGAGTGAATACTTTCAAAAGGTGTCAGATTTCGTTGCCCGCCGTGGGATTGTCGACCCAGTCACCCAACGGGCAATGGAGTTGTGGGAACGGTCGATTAAGGCCGTTGGTTCAGCAGATCTGCATCTCATTGACAGGGAAATCGACTGGGTGATCAAGTTGCGTTTGATCGAGCGCTACATGAGGAAAAACAACATGACCCTGGAGGATGCCCGGATTGCTCAACTCGATCTGGCCTACCACGATATTCGCCGAGATCGGGGGCTGTTTTATTTATTGGTCCGTGGCGGGGCCGTCGAGTCGTTGTTGACACCAGAACAAATTGAGGTGGCTAAAAATGTCGCGCCACAGACCACCCGCGCTAAATTGCGAGGTGATTTTATTTCACGGGCGCAGGAACGTCGAAGGGACTACACCGTTGATTGGGTACACCTCAAACTCAACGATCAAGGGCAACGAACCGTCTTGTTAAAAGATCCCTTTCAACATACGGATGAACGCGTTGATCGGCTTATCGCCTCAATGTAGGTCCTGCCAGGTTTAACAGGTATTCTGAAGCCGTGAGAAAACAAATAGCAACAACCGCTGTAGCGCTATCCGCCCTAATTCTGCTGGCAGCTTGCTCAAGCAGCCAAGACGGTGATCCTGAATTCACTGACGCAGGCAACGCCTCAGGGCCATATTTGGTGAATGACTGTGGCACCCTGGGCTCACCCGTAGCTTCAGAAATTGCACCCCCTGGTATCGCAATCGACGGCCTAGTGATCAGCGAGGACGTTGTGCCGACTATTAGTGTTGGACCAAACTCGGCTCCGGCTGCGGAACTGGTTTCGCAGCAACTCATTGCAGGTAGCGGCGCAAGCGTTGTTGTGGGGGACACGATTAGCGTTAACTACTGCGGGGTTGGGCAAATCTCCGGTGCACTTTTCGATTCTTCTTGGGCACGAGGTGAAGCAGCAACCTTCGATCTTGTACCGGGTGGACTCATTGAAGGGTGGACTCAAGGTGTTCCGGGAATGCAGGTTGGGGAGCGTCGCTTATTAGAGATCCCAGGTGACTTGGGATACGGAGCCAATCCCCCCGGTGGCATAGAAGTAGATGAAACGTTAATTTTCGTTGTTGAACTTGTTGCCATCGGCTAATCTCCCATTCGTTCACTCATTACGAAGATAGGAATCACATGTCCGAACTAGTAAAACCTGAAATTGATTTCATTGAAGGGCCGGCACCTGTTGACTTGGTGATCACTGATCTGGTTGTTGGAAGTGGTCAAGAGGCAACTCCCGGTGCAACCGTGGAAGTTCACTATCTCGGAGTGGAATTTGAAACTGGGGAGCAATTCGACGCTTCATGGGATCGGGGTGAAAGCATTAATTTTCCACTCTCGGGTCTCATCGCTGGATGGCAGGAAGGCATTCCCGGAATGAAAGTCGGTGGTCGCCGGCAACTCGTCATTCCGCCAGCACTTGCCTATGGGGAATCTGGCGGCCATCGTTTATCGGGAAAGACACTCGTTTTCATAATCGATCTTCTCGGCGTCAAATAATCACTGTTGATTCAATGCCCCGACGCGATAAGACAGAGCGATTGCTTAATCTAGTTTTCGCAATGATGTCAACGCAACGGGCGATTTCGCGCTCGGACATTCGGGACAGTGTTGCCGGCTACGAGGACGCAAACTCACCCGAGGCTTTCGAGCGAATGTTCGAGCGAGATAAAGATGAACTTCGTTCAATGGGGCTGCCTATTGAAACTGTCACAGACAATATGGGTGAAGTTCTCGGTTACCGAATCTCGACTACTGAATATGAGTTTGTCGATCTGGAGTTATCTCCTGATGATCTGATTGTTCTGGGTGTGGCGGCGCAAGTTTGGGATCAGGCAGTGTTGAGTGCGCCGGCACAGACGGCATTACGCAAAATAGAGGCGAAATATGGAAAGAGTGTTGTCGCGCCACCTGCGGAATTGTCAGGCCTCGTTAGACTTCAGGCGCACGATGTTTCGCTGCCGATTTTACTTCGCGCAGCACGAGAGAAACGGGTCGTAAAGTTTAATTATCGGAGCCGCGACGGAGTGCAATCGACACGCAGCATTGAGCCGTGGGCCGTTATTTGTCGGGAGGGTCACTGGTACTGCGTCGGTTTTGATCTCATTCGGAATGAACAAAGGACATTTAAACTGCCGAGAATTCAGGGCAGCGTCAAGCTTACCGCCGAAATGCACACAACCCCGAGGCCTGAAAATCCTTCGATACAGATCCCACAACCTGATAATCAGATCACGGCCACCATTACAGTTGCCCCTAACAGTGGAGCGATGCTACGCAGAAGTGCGTCAAAGTCTGAGCAAACTAACGATGGCGATCGGTTAACTGTCCACGGTTCACTGCAGGATTTAACCCAATGGACTTTGCTCGCCTTAGCCGACGTCCTGCGAATTGAGTCACCTGCGCTTAGGACTGCTGTATTAGCGGCGAGTCAGCAGATTCTCGATGAACATCTTGCTGTGATCAAAGTTGGACTCGCGCGTGGCTGAACAAGTTTCGGACCGAATCTCGCGATTACTTGCATTAGTTCCCTGGCTTGCTAAGCGTCCTGGAATTACTTTGACGCAAACAGCGCAACATTTCGGTATCAGTGTCGAGACGCTGACAAAAGATCTTTGGCAACTCGTTTTATGTGGGCTTCCCGGCTACGGACCAGATCAACTCGTGGACATTGATTTTTGGGACGACGACCGAATTTGGGTTCAAGATCCACAGACTCTGGCCGTTCCCATGCGAATAAGTTCTGATGAGGCGATAGCACTTTCTATCGCGCTTCGAAGAATGAACCAAATTCCCGGTGTGGCTGAGAAGGACACAATTAACAAACTAATTGTGAAAATGGATTCGGTAACAGGGTCATCAATGAGCGTATTCAAGGTATCGAGTGCTGATCAAGTCGCACAGAGTGAATTGATTGAATCTGCACTTTCAAACGAACGTTCTTTGAGCTTTGACTACTCATCGTCTACAGACAGTCATTCACGTCGCAATGTAACCCCGATCAGGGTATTCGGTGTTGATGATTACTTGTACTTGGCCGCATGGTGCGAACAAGCCGAAGCAGTGCGCTCATTCCGTTTCGATCGAATAGCCAATGTGGATGTAATTGAACCTTTGATTCATGGTCAGGCTGATCTAATGACCGAATTGACCGGGCTTACTGACTTGGACTCCGCTCCAACTGCCTTGATCCGAATTGATTCGGAAATCGCTTGGGTCACCGAAGAAGCCTGGGTACGCCATTCAAGCAAAGATTTTGGTGAGCTCGAAGACGGTCAGATCCTCATTACCGTGCCTTATCTGTCCAAGGAATGGTTGATTTGCTGGGTCATGTCCATGGCAGGAGCAGCCACAGTTCTCGAGCCGATCGCATTTGCTGAGGAAATCAGTGAGCTGGTGGAGGGTTCTATGGTCCGGTTAGTCGACTCAAATTGAGGCCGACATAGGCTTGTACTACTCATTAAGGTGTTAATGACGGTACAATTGATATTCCAGATGGCAATCCGCGAGGCAGGAAAGGGATCACATGTTTAGTAATCTCAAGGGCTGGGAATGGCTCATTATCGTGGCCTTGATCCTTCTGTTGTTTGGGGCAAAACGCCTTCCTGATGCAGCACGAGGTTTAGGTCGTTCCCTGAGAATCTTCAAGGCTGAAACGAAAGGTCTCGTGGGTAACGAGTCCGATGGCGACGACAAAACCGTTGAGGATAACAAGGCGGATTCGAAAGCTGTTGAGGCCAGCGCATCTGATACAAAGAAGTCCGCAGAGAGCGCAGAAACTGAACCTGCTTCTCCCACTGAACGATAGTTAGAGTCAGTGGCCCTGCGCGAAAAGCAGGAGTCGGTGGGTATGCCGCTGACCGAACATCTGCGCGA
Source organism: Candidatus Nanopelagicales bacterium (assembly GCA_017857705.1). Taxonomy (GTDB): domain Bacteria; phylum Actinomycetota; class Actinomycetes; order S36-B12; family S36-B12; genus UBA4592. The sequence goes on along the minus strand of JAFMCP010000001.1, from coordinate 12,689 downwards.
GTTGCGTTCCCGGTTTGTCAAGAGCGGCATTGCGATCGTTATTGGCATGGTTGTTGGTTGGATTTATTATGCGGAAATTTTCGCTTGGATCAGTGAACCGTTCACTGATGTGATAGCTGCTGCAAAAGCCAATGGTCAAGATGTCGTCTTAGCACTTACCGGCGTTGCGGATCCTTTTGTCCTGCAAATTCAAGTGTCTGCCGCTGCGGGCATCGCGCTGAGTTCGCCAATTTGGCTTTATCAGCTCTGGAGGTTTGTCACTCCTGGATTACACCGTAATGAGCAAAAGTGGGCCATTGGATTTGCAGCTGTGGCGACGCCACTTTTCGCTGCGGGTATCACCCTCGCATATGTCGTTTTGCCATTCGGTCTAGAAATTCTACTCGGCTTCACTCCTGAGAACGTCGAGAACATTGTCTCTGTTGACCGATATCTCTCATTTTTCCTCAGGACAATAATGGTTTTTGGGGTGGGATTCCTAACGCCACTTCTCATTGTTTTGCTGAATTTCGCGGGAATTCTCTCGGGAAAGCGCCTGGTCTCATGGTGGCGATGGATTATCTTTACGGTCCTTGTCTTCTCGGCGGTTGCCACACCGACAGGGGATCCCATCAACTTAATATTGCTTGCAGGACCCATCATGATGCTTGTAATTATCGCGGTGGGAATATCGCTCCTCAATGATCGACGCAGGGCAAGAAAATCTCGGAATACCGATTTCAGTGAACTAGATGACGACGAAATATCTGCACTTGACTTAGATATAGAAGAATGAGTGAAGAGAGATAGACTCTCACTATGACTTCCGCGGCCGAAAAGTACGCCGCATCGCGCTTACGGGCCCGAGATAACAAGACCATGGTGGGGGCCTTCACAGCGGGCTATGCCTTTGATCTCGACCCATTTCAGCTTGAAGCGGTGCGAGCCATCGAATCGGGGAAGGGTGTTTTGGTGGCAGCACCAACCGGTGCTGGAAAAACAGTAGTGGGAGAGTTCGCAATATTTCGCGCACTTAACAGCGGAACTAAGTGCTTCTACACAACGCCAATTAAGGCACTCTCAAATCAAAAATATGCTGAACTCGTTGAACGCTATGGACATCAGAATGTTGGTTTGCTAACAGGGGACAACAGCATCAATGGTGAAGCTCCGATTGTTGTAATGACCACCGAGGTTTTACGCAACATGTTGTATGCCCGTTCGAGTAACCTCAAAAATCTTTCATTTGTCGTTATGGATGAGGTCCACTATCTGGCGGATCGTTCACGGGGTGCGGTCTGGGAAGAAGTGATTATCCATCTCCCTGACTCGGTGACAATCGTTGCATTGAGTGCAACAGTAAGCAATGCAGAAGAGTTTGGTCGATGGCTAGCAACAATACGCGGTGAAACCGAGGTAATAGTTGAGGAGATCCGACCCGTTCCTTTGTGGCAGCACGTTATGGCTGGAAAAAGACTCTACGACCTATTTATTGACGACTCGCAACATGAGGTAAACCCTGAGTTAGCCACCTTAGCTCGGAACGCGTCACAAGCCGCCGCCATCAGGAGCCACTCAAAGTATGGAAGTAAGGGTCGAAGTGCCCCAAGGCGAACAAGCTTGACCCCATGGCGCAGTGATGTCGTTGCGCTGCTTGAAGCTGAGGTATTGCTTCCTGCTATTTACTTTTTGTTCAGCCGTGCTGGATGTGATGATGCAGTTGAGCAGATTCTCAGGTCGGGACTTCGCTTAACAACCAATGTTGAGCGAGAAAAGATTCGACACCAGGTTCTTGAGTCAACAAGAGACATACCGGATGAGGATCTGGCCGCTCTGGGTTTTAGTGATTGGATTGATGCACTTGAGCGTGGAGTTGCCGCTCACCATGCAGGTGCTTTGCCGAGGTTCAAAGAGATCGTAGAGTCGCTGTTTCAACAGGGACTGTTAAAGGTTGTCTTCGCGACCGAGACGCTTGCATTGGGCATTAACATGCCGGCAAAATCAGTGGTTCTCGAGCGCCTCGTCAAATGGAATGGGGACGCCCATGTTGATCTTTCACCCGGGGAGTACACGCAAATTACTGGACGTGCGGGCCGTCGTGGAATTGATATTGAAGGGCACGCAGTTGTTCTCTGGCAGCAAGATCTCGATCCCAAATCACTCGCAGGATTGGCTTCCACGCGCACATATCCGCTGAAATCATCATTTCGACCCAGTTACAACATGACGGTTAACCTTGTCGGCTCTATAGGCACTGAAAGGGCCCGTGAACTATTAGAGACTTCATTTGCTCAATTTCAAGCCGATGCTTCTGTTGTTGGATTAGCGACGGAGTTAAGGAAACTTGAAGAGGCAAGGGCTGGCTACTATGAATCAATGCAATGCCACCTTGGAGACTTTGCAGAATACAGTGCGCTCAGATTCCAAATTTCTGTAGCGGAACGTCACGACAGCAGGCAGGTTGTGCGTCAGAGACGCGACCTCGGTGAAGCGCAACTTCGAACACTGAAGGTGGGAGATGTAATCATGCTCGCCGCGGGTAAAAAAGCGGGTCCAGCAGTTGTAGTTTCCCCTGCAATAAACAGTGACAAAGTAGAGCCACGACCCATGGTGTTGACAGGGGATCGGCAAGTACGTCGGCTGAGTCACCATGATGCATTAGTCGATCTATCTCCAATCGGCCGAATCAGAGTTCCCAAAAGTTTTTCATCCCGTGATTCGCACATGAAAAAAAACTTGGCTACCCAGGTGCGTGAAATTGGACAAAAAGCCTCCGACCCCAAACGACGAGGCAAGAAGTCACATGACGTTAATCCACTCGTCCAAGATCTAAGAGATCAAATGCGGGCACACCCGTGCCATGGTTGCGACGAACGGGAAGCCCATGCGCGATGGGGCGAACGGTACCAAAAAACAGAGAGCCAATATCAAGAAGTATCCGCGCGCATGAAGGGTCGAACAAATACGATTGCACGGCGATTTGATCGATTGTGCTCGGTCCTCGGTGAACTTGACTACTTAGTAAAAGACCCGAGAGGCGAATGGCAAGTAACTCAACGGGGTGATCTACTTAAGGGCGTCTACTCCGAAAATGACCTGCTTATTGCACAAACAATTTTGGCTGGAGTATTGGACGACCTTGACCCTGCGACTTTGGCCGCAGTCTGTTCCACCTTCGTCTACGAAAGTCGTCGCGGTGACTCAGACGAAGCACCTTCAGTACCCGGTGGACCGACCCAAAAGGCACTAGATGACATCCACCAAATCTGGGGTCACGTAGAAGGAATTGAACACGATCATAAAGTTCACGAGAGTCGCAAGCTTGATGCAGGATTGGCCTGGGCTCTTTATCGTTGGGCAAAAGGTGCCACATTGATGAAGATATTGACGAGCAATGACGTAACGGCTGGCGACTTCGTTCGTTGGGTACGGCAGGTAATTGACCTTCTTGGCCAAATTGTCGCAGTGACCCCTCCCGACTCCGCACTGCACTCGAATGCCTTGACCGCCATCGATTTGTGTAAACGAGGAATTATTTCTTATCCCAGCGCGGCCTGAAGTAGTTCATCCACGTACTTTTCAATGCCCCACTGCACGGACAATTCATTGAGGGCTTGGTTGTCAAAAGGTTCGTAGGGGACTTCGAAACTCCAAGCGCTCACGGGTAGACGGGTTTCTGCCGTGATCACCGCAATGGCTGCGCCGAGGTAGTCCACTCCCGCGCTGATCCGTTCGGCAAGACGGGCAGTTAATGGTTTCTCCCATGTAGAAGCGAATGATGCCTGGACCAATGCCTCGAGGTCGGGATAGGCGTTAACAAGGGCACTTGCAGTTTTGTCACCAATCCCGGTGATACCGGGTAGTCCATCGCTGGGATCACCCCTTAGGGCTGCCATGGCTAGATACTTGGCTGGGGATACCCCGTACTTGGATTCAATAGCTTGTGGATCCAGTATCGGCCAATTTTCAACGCCACCAGTGACCTGTAGCAACAAGGAGACTCGATCGGTTACAACTTGAATCAGGTCCCGATCACTGGTCACCACGAGTGAGCGACCCTGATGCTGGGAGGCAACGGAGGCGATAACATCGTCAGCCTCAAAGCCATCAATCCCGATCCTAGAGATGCCCCAGGCGTCCAGAACGGCTGCAATGGCTTCAATTTGTGGGCCCAGAGTGTCGGGGACATCCTCTTGCCCAGATCCCATTTCTAGTCGATGTGTCTTGTAACTGGGGACTAGTTCAACACGCCATGCAGGACGCCAATCGTTGTCCCAAGCAGCAACTATTCCGCTGGGCCGGTGAATTGTGATCATTTTGGTCAACATGGTTAGGAAGCCGCGGATGGCATTGTGGGGACTGCCATCGGGTGCCGTCATCTTTTCTGGGAGGGCATAAAACGCCCGGTAGTACAGCGTTGCGCTATCAAGGATTAACAGAGGTCCAGTCACGGCGAAAGTATGACACTCGGGCTAATCTGTCCCACATGGCTGTAACCTCGGATTACCTAGAGCGAATTACTCGGGCACAGGTCCACATGCAGGAGCTGGGGATCGATCTGATGCTTGTTACCCCAAGTGCAGATCTGCGTTATCTCATCGGCTACAACGCCATTCCTTTAGAGCGCATCACTGCACTGGCTATCTCGCCCCACAGTGCCCCATTTCTCGTGGTTCCCCGATTAGAGATCTCAACCGCCACGGCGAGCCCCTTTGGAGATCTTGGCTGGGAAGTAATTGGTTGGGCTGAAAATGACAACCCCTACGACATCATTCGTAATACATCTGGATTTTCCCAAGGAAGGATCGCGGTTGACAATCACATGTGGGCTGAGCGGGTTCTGAAGATCCAGAAAAATTTCCCAAATGCCGTTATCGAATTGGCGGCTCCCATTATCGGGGCTATCCGGATTGTTAAGACCCCTACCGAGTTGGATTTTTTGCGCGAGGCGGCCTCGGCTATCGATCGGGTTCACGCGCAGGTGCCCAACGTGCTCAAGGTCGGACGCACAGAGGAAGAGGTTGGGCGCGACATCTCCGAACTCATTTTGGCCGAAGGGCATACCCGCGTTGACTTCGTAATCGTCGCTTCTGGTCCCAACGCTGCCAGTCCTCACCACGAACTCAGCGATCGAGTGATCCACGCGGGTGATCCGGTTGTCGTTGATATCGGGGGAACCATGCCCAGTGGTTATTGCAGCGATTGCACACGTACCTACTCAATGGGAGACCCGGGAATCGAATTCATTCGACGTTACGAAGTTTTGCAACGAGCTCAAGAGTTATCAACCAAGGCTGTACACAACGGAGCGATCAGTCACAGTATTGATGCCGCGGGCAGAAATGAACTTGCCAAGAGCGATTTAGCCAAATATTTTATCCACCGAACAGGGCACGGCATCGGGCTTGAAACTCATGAAGAACCCTATGTGGGCGAGAATAATGAAACAGTAATTGAAAACAATATGGTGTTCAGTATCGAACCCGGCTTTTATATCGAAGGCATACACGGCGCTCGCATTGAAGACATCGTGATTTGCACCCCGAATGGGCCGGAAACTATCAACAACCAAACCCGTAATCTTGTCATAATTGAGAATTAGCCCTTATTCCTATGTCTAAGCGCACTTTGATCACCAATGCTGCAATCTACGCGCCGAGTGTTCCCTTCGCGACAGCCATGCTCATTGACGGCGAAGAGATCGCGTGGATCGGAGATCACAGCGGGGCGGAAGTACATCGTGAACTTGCCGACACGGTGATTCATGCACAGGGTCATTTTTTGGCACCCGGGTTCGTTGATGCACACGTTCACGCAACGAGTACGGGAATCATGTTGAGTGGCTTGGACCTTACCCAAGTCGTGAATAAGGCTCAACTACTTAGCTTGCTCAATGATTACGCAAAGCACCTCAACGGGGCGACGGTTCTTGGCCACGGTTGGGATGAATCCAATTGGAGCGACCCAGAACTACCCACTCGTGCAGAGATTGATCGAGCAACGTGGGGGAGTGTTGTCTATTTAAGTCGGGTTGACGTGCATTCAGCTCTAGTTTCGAACTCACTCGTGGCGCAATTGCCTGAGAGTCGAGCACTAACAGGATTTAGTGAGGGACCGGTCACTCAACTTGCCCACGGGGCTCTGCGCACATTTGCACTGGGGTCAATCACCAGTGGTCAGCGCAGCAAAGCCCAAGAAACCTTCTTTTCAAACGCACTTTCCCAGGGAATTGTCAGCGTCCATGAGATGGCAGGGCCGCAAATAAGCAGTTATCAAGATGCGCATTCGTTAAAGAAACTCGCTTCACAGGCCGGAATGCCACACCTGGCTATCTATTGGGGCGAACTCTACAGTGAACGCACCCGTGAAATCATTTCTGATCTTGAAGCAATAGGTGCTGGTGGCGATCTCTTCATCGATGGTGCGATTGGTTCACGAACGGCATTTCTCCACGATCCCTACACCGATAACCACGAGACAAATGGAGCCAATTACCTCAGTGTTGAGCAGGTCGCGCAACATCTGGGTGCCTGTACCCAAGCAGGTATTCAAGGTGGATTTCATGTGATCGGGGACCAAGCGTGCGAAATCGCAATCGAAGGCGCCGGCTTAGCGGCTTCGAAATCTTTGGAATCGGACTTTCGAAGGCTCCGTCATCGCTTAGAGCACGCTGAAATGCTCACCGATGACCACATCGCAACCATGCGTACCCTAGGTATGAGCGCAAGCATGCAACCTCTATTTGATGCCTGGTGGGGCAACACTGGAGGAATGTACGAGACTCGTTTGGGCAATCGCTCACAAACGATGAATCGGTGGGGGAGCCTCCAATCACACGGAACGGCGGTCTGTTTCTCTTCTGATTCGCCGGTGACACCTAATACGCCTTGGAATGCCATCCATGCTGCAATGCACCATCACAATTCACATGAGCGCATCAGTGGGAGGGCGGCGTTCGCTGCCCACACGAGAGGTGGTTGGCGCGCACTTGGGCCGCAATATGATTCAGAAGGCGTTATCGAAGTGGGAGCAACAGCTAATCTGGCGACTTGGCACGTTGAGGATTATGAAGTGCATGTTCCGGATTCACGGGTTACTCAATGGAGTACGGATCCTCGATCGGCAACTGTGCCGTTGCCTAATTTAGGCGAGTCAAGTTCACCTATTGTTCCCATCAATGTCTGCACAATTGTGAATGGGAAAATCGTCTACTTGGAAGATGGTTTCTCCGATCGGGTTACCACGAATGCTTAACACGTCTGTCACTTTGATCCTGCGAATCATCGCTGCGGCTGCGGCGGGTTGGCTCCTCTCCATGGCTTATCCCTTGGCGAGCCAATGGTGGTTAGCACCCGTATCCATTGCAATTTTTACCGTAGTAACGTGGAACACGAATAAGAAATCGGGCGCTCTCATCGGACTTATTTTCGGCGTAGTGGCATTTCGGCTGCAACATGATTGGTTGATTGTCGTAGGTCTTGACGCAACTTGGATTCTCTCGATCTATTTGGCCCTGTGGATTGCACTTATAGGTGTATGCATCTCAATTATTTCTCGAGCAATCACTCAAAAAACGATTCCTTGGCCGGTTGGTCTCATGGCAATAGGTTCCATCTGGGTACTGGAAGAATTCCTTCGGGGACGCTATCCATTCGGCGGTTACCCTTGGGCAAGGCTGGCCTTTAGCCAAGCCGACTCGCCATTGGCATTTTGGTCCCAGCTCGGTGGCGTTCCTTGGTTGAGTTTTATCGTTGTAGCAATTTCAATTGCTTGCGTTGGTATTGTCTTTGTTGCCTCGATGCGTGCCAAGATTGTTCTAGTCCTCATCATTGTTGCCTCGTTCCTAATTCCGACGGCTCTCAGTAGCGCTACAAATCGGGACCCTAGGCAAGAGACAATTGCAATCGGTGTTGTTCAAGGTGGGACCCCGCAAATAGGTATGGGCGCTATGGATGTGCGCAGAGCGGTGCTTGAAAATCATGTCAGCGAGACGATTAACTTGGCTGCCAGGGTTAAAAGCGGAGAAGTCCCTCAACCGGAAATAGTTATTTGGCCTGAGAATTCATCGGATCTGGATCCGTTCAGGGAACCGGATGCCGCATTGCTGATCGACCAAGCCGCAAAAGCAATTGATGCCCCGATCTTGGTGGGCGCCGTGGTCGACTCAGCCACAGATCCGGAAAATGAGGTGTACAACATGGGGATCTTGTGGGATCCCACCACGGGGCCCGGTGATAGGTATATTAAAAATGCCCCTGTTCCTTTTGGCGAATTCATCCCATTTCGCAGTTTGTTAACACAGTTTATTGCGCGTTACGACCGCGTACCACGTGATTTCGCTCATGGAACCGAACCAGGGATTTTCACGGTAAATGGAGTGGCACTCGGTGACCTGATTTGTTTCGAGGTCGCCGTCGACCCGGTCGTTAATCGGGTGATCAGTGATGGAGCACAAATTTTGGTAGTTCAAACGAATAATGCAACCTATGCCAGAACAGCGCTACCTGAGCAGCAACTGCATATAGAGCGGCTCCGCGCAATTGAATACGATCGCACGGTAATCGTAGCCGCGACTACCGGAATCAGTGCTGAGATATTCCCTGACGGCAGCGTGGGTCAGACACTCGGCGACGGTGCCACGGGCTCATTCGTTGTGAAAGTAGCGCCCCACTCGAACCTCACCCTTGCGGCGCGCTTTGGCCCATGCATCGAATTGATTATTTGTATGTTTGCCATTGGTGTTTTAGTCTTAATCCCGATTCGTAGGCGCCAAAGGTTAACAAGTTAGGGTGATCCTATGAGCGCCTATCCCGAGCCAGCGGATGTGGCACTTGGACGAGTGCTCGTCATTATCCCGACATACAACGAAGTAGAAGCCCTACCTTTGATTTTGGCACGGGTTCAAAGGAGTGTCCCAACTGCGGAGATTCTCATCGTTGATGACAACTCACCCGATGGCACAGGCATGATCGCTGACCAATGGGTTAACGACAACACAGGGATTCATGTTGTTCATCGAGTTGGTAAATCCGGACTAGGTGCTGCTTACCTGGCCGGCTTTTCTTGGGGGTTGCAGAATGGTTTTGATGTCCTGGTCGAAATGGATGCTGACGGTTCACACCAACCTGAACAATTGCCGGACTTGCTGGCAGCTCTCGAGTATTCGGACCTCGTACTTGGCTCGCGATGGGTACAGGGCGGAGGAACTCGAAACTGGTCAAAAAACCGTGAGTTTCTCTCCAAGGGTGGCAATTTCTACACGAAGAAGATGCTCGGAATCGATATCAATGACGCCACAGGTGGGTACAGGGCATTCAAGGCCGACACACTGCGCGCCCTTGACCTGCACGCGGTGGCCTCTGCTGGGTATTGTTTTCAAGTCGATCTTGCCTGGCGGGCTAAACAGCGTGGTTTCGTTGTTACCGAGGTGCCGATTACTTTCGTGGAGCGCGAAGTCGGTACAAGCAAAATGAGTCGCAAGATCGTTACTGAAGCCCTGTGGAGAGTGACGGTCTGGGGGATTGACCGCCGAATCAAGATGATGAAACACAAGCTGACAAAAGTCGGTAAGGAAAGTTAGTGAAAATACGTTCACGCCTTTTGGTTTTCGGTTATCCACTCATTGAGATCTTGCTATTTTGGTGGGTCGCCAGCATGACGGGGTGGGGGGTTGCGATCCTGTTAATCATTGCTGGATTCCCGGCAGGTGCAGCCCTGATGCGTAACGCGGCTGCCAAGGCTTCAGCTATTGCGACGACGCCCGATGAAAATAAGCCTAAGGTTGCACGATCCGCTGCATTAATGTTTGTCTCGGGACTTCTTATCTTGGTACCCGGTTTCGCGACCGACATCCTTGGCATAATTTTTCTGATACCGCCAATTGGAAATCGAATTGTTAAGGTGTTCAGTTCATGGATTGGTGCCCGAATGGTTCGCATGCCAGGGTACGGGAATGCAGGTTTTACCGGTAGTCAGTTCGCTTCTTATGTTGATGGTGAAGTTATTCGCGGAGTTGTGATCAGTGAGATGGATGAGGATCAAGATGAAAACGGAGGCCCCGCAGGACCTCCGCAAATCAATAATAAATAGTGCAAGAATGAACCGTCACATTGTTACGCCGATTGGGCTAGTGAACCTTGATGCAGAAGTGCGACTCGTTCTTCATAGAGTGCCTTCAATTCCTTGAGCGTTCGACGCTCAAGCAGCATATCCCAGTGGGTTCGTACTGGACGATCCGGAACTTTTGGTTCAATGACGAAATTCGGTCGAACAGCGACGCTACCGCAACGACAATCCCATTCAATGGGGATCTCTTCAGCTTCAACTGAAATTGGAATAAGTGACACGTGCCCGGTTGGACATACGTACTTAACTGCGACTCTTTCGGCAGGGGGAACTAAGTCTTCACGTTCCAGACTTAACGCTCCAAGACGTGTCCCTCGCATAGAGGTCTCAATCATGATGTGCCCCTTTCGTGACTCACCGATCCAACTATTGGTTCGTTGCAATTCAGACGGGCGAGAGGGGGGCTTGGTTCCGTGGAAAACCGGATTTCGCCACTTATTTTATCTAGCGATGAGGGCCAAAACCACAATTATGATGCCAGTCACGGCGCTGATCGCGATCCATGGTGCGGTTTTCCTCATGCGACCGTATTTAGGCTTTCCTACCCCGTCTGAGATTTCGCCCTCATGCTTGAGTCGCTCATTGCCTCGGGCAATCCTGGTTGACCGGGCAATTCGCTCGTCGGCGCTCGCCTCTTTAGGCCCTTTGGACAGGAAGTCAGGATCCATGATTTCTTCAAACTCGTGGGAGGATTCACTCACCCATAGATATTAACCTACTGCCAGCTAGGCTCCCGCCATGCCAAATAAAACATTCAAGAGCGGGCGTGCCTTCGACCGTTTAATCAACTTTTCAGATGCCGTTGTCGCCGTTGCGATCACGGTACTCGTTCTTCCGATCGCTGACATCTCGCTTACCCGCGGGGAGAACACGGTCTGGAGTGTTCTTTCCGATCACGCTGGTCAAATTATTACCTTCTTCTTCACATTTTTTGTTGTTTCGATCATGTGGCTCACCCATAACCGAATCATGAATCAAATGCGTGGATATGACGGTGTGATTTTTTGGCTCAACACCGCGTGGCTTTCCGTCATTGCCTTCTTGCCCGTTACGAGTGCGCTTTATTCCGATGCAGGCGAGGACGGTTTGGGTGGCTGGTTCTCAGGTAAAAGTCTAGGCGGGGCCGGGATGCTCTACTGGGGCTCTCTGTCACTCATTAGTTTGATAAGTGCACTCATTTCCCTGCATGCGCGTAAAAACATTCATCTCTATGACCCCGAGCAACAAGTCATTCACACTTGGCGAAGTAATTCGCGAGGATGGATTTACTCTATATATTTCCTAGCTATTGGGCTAGTTTCCCTTGTCTCCACCAACATCTCTTCATACATGCCTTGGGGCTTAATTTTGTTGCCGTTTGTGTTTAAACAGGGGGAGTTCAGCAACGATGAAGATTAATTCACATCTTGGAGTTGCTTGAAGCATATTTCCACTCATAATTTGGTTATGAATATGAGGACTAGTGCAATTTGGCGATTGACAGCCGTGTTGTTCATGGGCCTGTTACTCGGTGGCTGTTCGACCGAATCAATTGGTACCGGGAATGCCAATGACGGCTTAAATTCGCAAGTGAGAGGGATTATCAATGAGCACGGATATTAGGAAGCCTGTTTGGTGTGGGACTTCACTTCGGGCAATTGCATTAGTCACTGCTTTTGGTTTGCTGTCAGCTTGCGCATCCGATGAGGGGTTGGTTTCGGAATCCGAAGTGTCAGCATCACAGGTAATTAGTGCTCCCGACTGGGGACATGTGCACAACCTGTCGATCATCGGAGATTTAGTGTTTATCGGAACACATGATGGATTTTGGAAACAGGAGAATGGGAAGGAGCCGGTTTTGCTTTCCCAGCCAACATTTGACGTCATGGGGCTCGCCGGCAATAATGAAAGATGGTTGGCTTCTGGTCACCCTGGGGCGAACATGGATGCGCCCTCTGACCTGGGGCTTATCGAATCAATTGATGGCGGGACAACGTGGAAACCCGTTTCCTTGTTAGGAGAAGTTGATTTTCATAGATTAATTTCAGTTGATAATTTTGTACTGGGAGTGAGTGCACATGACAACTCGCTGCTGCGATCGATTGATGGCGGGCAGTCATGGCGTGACCTTGGTACAACATTGATATTCGATATTGCCATAAATCCTTCAAATCCTGATTCCATTTTCGCAACCACGGAAAACGGCTCAATTCAAAGTCTCGATGGAGGACTAACGTTTTCGCCGATCACGACACCAACACCACTTGTGCTTCTGGCTTGGGGTCAGCAAGGTCTTTACGCAACTTCGGCCAGTGGACAGATTCTCTTTTCAGGCGACGATGGAGCGAACTGGACACAGCGTGGCTCACTGGGCGGCCAACCTGTGGATCTCGCGGCGGATTCAGCGGATGTGGTGGCGGTGGTTAATGACTCAATATTTGGTTCAAATGATGGTGGTTTAACATTCGTGGAGCGGATTAAAGGTTAATCACGCTATTGCTTCTCAGGCGTGAATGCGAAACTTCCAGGAACAAAATAGAACCGATAATGTACATTATGTCAGATGCGTACAAGGGACATGCTGTGTCCTGTTGGGCCTACCGCGA
>JAFMCP010000146.1 GCA_017857705.1 Candidatus Nanopelagicales bacterium | reverse complement strand
GTTCATTTGACACTCACTTTCTTACTTGCGGTGGCACGAAGTGGCAACGATGTGGGCTGGGCGGGCGGCGCGTCCATGTTGGGGCAGACGCGTTTAATTTTCTGATTGAGAGTCATCAGGCAGCACCTTCATCGGGAGGTGGATTTAACGACTCGACCGACGCGAACGTGTATTGATCACTGTGATTTTCTGACTGCGTCCCACCGCGTCCCGGGACGCGGTCACTGTCTTGCATTTGACTGCGTCCCGCGTCCCCTGACTTAAACAGGGACGCGGTCGCAGTCGCGGTGACATGATCAGGGTCGCTGTGAAATGGGTTGAGTGCGTCCCCGCCGATGAAGGTGTCAGATTGCGGATCGTTAGCCTGGCGATACGTGCGGATGCTGGTGTGAAGGTAGGCACCGCGTGGGCCGGGCGCGCGAGCGACATATCCCTCCGCTACCAGCACATCGAGAGCTGTGCGGATTGCGGGAGCTTTGCCCTGCACGTTGTCTGTAATCGCCCGACCTGAGATCGGCTCAATCATGTCGGTGAGGTAGCGACTGACTCGCTCCATTAGCGTCGTGGGTCGGAAGCTTTGTCGCGAGCTGTCTTCGCTGTCGACGCGCGTACTCGGTGGTTCTACCGTGACAATGGTTTGGCCAGGTTGGGTTGAGTCGATGATAAGTCGTGCCGCTTCTTGAGTGTGATTCCCCTTGCGCCATGATCCACATTTCGGGCGGATTGAGCCCGGGCGATCTTTTGCGATACGCAACACGATTACGCCTCGCAATCCAAGGCCGAGCGGTTCGACGACTTCGACGGTGTATGCAGCTCCGTCAAGTGCATTCATTTTGTGTTGTGAGCCAAGTGCGAACCTTCCACGTCCCTCGGTTGACTTGGTGACGTGATCAACTTGCACGACAGCCGCACCGGTAAAACGGGCTACACGTCGAGGCAATGCGGCAACATATCCAGCGATGCGATCCTCGGGAGTGCCGTTAGCATCTCCGAGCAATGCCAGGGCCTCGGTGACCCCGTCAACGATTGCAAGGTCATAGGTTCGACTCAGTATTTCGTAAAAGGCTTGGAGATCACGCGGATTACGCAATCCCGCATCGGGTCGAACGTAATCAAGTGACTCGCGGATCGACTGAGAAGGAGCCCCCAGCATCAACAATCGCGTGGTGACACTTGCATGATCGGATTCAAAGTCCAGATACAGCACACGGCCACCGACGAGGAGAATGCGAGCGACCTCCGCTTGCGCGGCAAGGCTCTTTCCTGACTCACTTTCACCATGAAAGGAGTGCAACCTGCCGGGGTAGAGCAGTCCCGTTCCATCTGTTCGTGGCATGAGGGTTGCCTGCTCTGGAATGTAGGTGCCGTCGAGCACATCTCCCAGGTCGATTGGTTCCCACGTTGACGGTGATTCGACTTCCGCCCCGACCTCACTCGCGTATTCATCATCCTTTGAAGACGTTGTCAAAGCCTTAGTGGCTGGCAGATTAAGCCAATCGGCCAACTTGTTTTGTGTAGCGATGGTGCATCCGCTCGATCCTGTGGCGTTGGCAACAGCCCATCGCATTACATCGTCAAAGTCTGTTCCGCCTTCGGGCTTTATGTGATCGAGTTTGGCTCTGACTTGAGCAAGGTCGTCGGCATTGGCGCATCCTTCTCGCATGAGTTCGACAAGTCGCGTTGCTGACCGGACAGCCCAACCGTGCCGACCACCTTTTGCGTGCGCGGCGGTGTTCGCCTTCTCAAGTATCGACTTGAGTGCAGCGCCACCGTAGTTACAGTCATGTTTCTCGCTGTGATCGGTTATGAAGTCGGCAACTTCCGACCTACTTGCCGCGATTGCGCCAGGTCGAGTGTCTTGCCTGCCTTTTGCGTCAGTGAGCATTTTGATCAGGACAGGGTCCGGGGCGGCGGATGTGATCGCGCCCATGCTGATTGGTTGCTCGACGACGTAGCTCGCAGACGGATACTTCGGTCGCGTTGATCCGGGCAGGTACGCGAGTAAGCGACCTCCACCGTCAACGGTGCCGCCGACGTAATCCCCGACGCCCTTGCCTTTGACAATGAAGGGTGAAAGTTTAGCGAATCCTGTACTAGGGACGAAGTAATGCCAACCGCCGGATGGAGTGCGATGCAGTCCGAAATACTCGAAGCCGTCCAGGTCGTTGGGAGTAGCGCCAGCTTTACAGTCAATATCAACGACGTCGATTCCATGACCGCCCACCATTGCCAGAGTGTCGACGCCTGGTCGAAATGAAGAGAGGTCGCACTGATCTGCCGTGATTGAGTTCCACCCCTTCGGTGGAATAACGTCGGATGCTTTGCTGTTTTTGCTCCAACGGGAATTTGGCCGACAGATCACGACGGGAATATGCACAGCGATGAGAGCATTGGCTAACTCAAGTGGGTCACTCATTGCAGCTCACCGGCCCGCCTAAGAAACTTGACTGGCACGATCATGGTCTTGACAACCTACCTAGCGGCGCTGTCATCGTTTCACCGTTGTCAACGGTCGGGAAGTGATCCAGGCATGAACGTCGTCGCGAACGATGCGCAATCCTCCACCCACGCGATAGGCCGGGATTTCGCCGCGACTGATCGCTCGACGGACTGTTCGGGTGGACATCTTTGCAATTTCTGCGGCATCACCGATTGTCAGGTATTCAGCGCTGCCGATTGTCAGACTTTCCATGAGGTCTCCAAAGCTCAGGCGATGACCCAGGGCAAAGCAAAGCCACCGCAAAAATGTGATTGGGTGCTTGCCTAAGGCGGAGTCCGAATTCCAAATAGTGGCTGCGGGGTCGGCGAAATGACGGTGTGCGTCATCAATTGAGGTAAAGATACACCGCTTGTTAAACTCTGTCTAGCGGGGGATTTGTGTGTCCCTACTGGCACGGATAATGGCACGGGCTATTTTGGTATCAAAAAACCTTTATATACCAACGGTTTTTAAGTGGGCGATACAGGAATCGAACCTGTGACCTCTTCCATGTCAAGGAAGCGCGC
>JAFMCP010000036.1 GCA_017857705.1 Candidatus Nanopelagicales bacterium | reverse complement strand
AAGCAACCGTGATCGGTGACACCGTTGGTGACCCATTCAAAGACACCGCTGGCCCTGCAATCAACCCGCTAATCAAGGTAATGAACCTGGTCGCACTGTTGATCGCCCCGGCGATTGTCGGCGTCAGTGTCGGAGCGGATGCAAATGATGCAATCCGATACGCGGTAGCAGCATTCGCCGTAATCGTGATTGTTATCGCAGTCATAATCTCCAAGCGTCGCCCGATTGCGGTCGGCGATTCTCAGGAGATCGAGATCGCGCAATAATTTCCGTACATAAACAAGCGGGAGGGTCGGGCCAAGTGCCCGGCCCTCTTTCGCTTTCCGGTGCCTATTTCGGGCCTTCGCAGCAGCGCTGCCCCACAAAATATGGGAGTGAGATGCCTCAATTTAGGGGGCGGTGCGATACCTATATATAGGTGTGTCCTACCGTCGGCTTTCGATCGAAGGGGATTTTTGGCCCCGGACCCGAGAGGACTACATGGCTAGCAAGACACTGGTGATTGTTGAATCACCGGCCAAGGCGAAGAAGATTGCCGGCTATCTTGGACCGGAATACGAGGTGCTTGCATCAGTTGGCCATATTCGCGACCTTGTTGCTAAAAAGTCTGACCTTCCCCTTGAGGAGCGCAAGAAGCCGTGGGCCAAGCTGGCCGTTGACGTTGATGACGGCTACAAGGCTTTCTACATAGTCCACGAATCTAAAAAAGCGACGATCAAAGCGCTCAAGGCTGCCCTGAAGAATTCTGATGAACTCCTGTTGGCAACGGACGAGGACCGCGAGGGTGAAGCAATCTCCTGGCACCTCATGGAAGTCCTTCAGCCCAAGGTGCCCGTCAAGCGCATGGTCTTCAACGAGATCACCAAAGAAGCAATCCAAGATGCGGTAGCCAATACCCGCGACGTGGACATGGATCTGGTGGAAGCTCAGGAGACCCGCAGAATTGTGGACCGCCTTTACGGCTATCCCGTCTCTGAAGTGCTCTGGAAGAAAATCGGCCGTGAAGCTCGTTCTGCCGGGCGCGTTCAATCGGTTGCGGTGCGACTTGTTGTTGAGCGCGAGCGGGTGCGCATGGCCTTCAACTCAGCAGGCTATTGGGATGTTAAAGGCAAGTTCACTCCAGGAGACTTTGAGGCCAAACTTGCATCAATTGACGGCAAGCGAATTGCCTCCGGCGGTGATTTCAATCAGTTGGGTGAATTGGTTAAGACCGATGTGGTGCTCCTGAATGAAACCGAATCAAAAGCATTCGTTGCATCCCTCGCCGGTGTGGAATACACGGTTCGTTCCGTTGAACAAAAGCCAGGACAACGCAAGCCAAAGGCTCCCTTCACGACCTCCACAATTCAGCAAGAGGCTTCAGGCCGATTCCGTTGGGGTTCTCAGCGCACAATGCGAGTTGCGCAGGGACTCTATGAAAACGGCTACATCACCTACATGCGGACCGATTCGGTTAACCTCTCGGCGCAAGCATTAAACGCGGCACGCAAACAGGCTACTGAGTTGTACGGCCCCGAGTACGTTGAGACAACTCCACGCGTGTGGGCCAACAAATCAAAAAATGCCCAAGAGGCCCATGAAGCAATTCGCCCTGCGGGTGACACATTCCGCACCCCCGGTGAAGTGAGCAAGGAACTAACAGGCGACGAATTTTTACTCTATGAACTGATTTGGAAGCGCACGGTGGCGAGCCAAATGGTGAATGCTCAGGTTGCGACAACCACAATCAAGTTCGGTGCTCAGGCGGCAGACGGTAAAGACGCTGAATTCAGTGCCAGTGGAACAGTTGTAATTTTTGCGGGATTCAAGGCCGCCCTTGACGAGCTTGTCTCCGAGGATGACAAAGAAGAAGACCGTCAACTCCCGGCATTGAGTGAAGGGCAAAAACTTAATGCGAATGAAATCACACCAGAGGGTCACACGACTAAGCCGCCTGCCCGATTCACTGAAGCAACATTGGTGGGCAAGCTCGAAGAACTGGGAATCGGCCGCCCATCAACGTATGCATCCATCATGTCAACAATTGTTGATCGTGGATATGTTTGGAAAAAGGGATCAGCGCTAGTCCCCAGTTTCACAGCCCTCGCGGTGGTTCGACTCCTTGAAGAACACTTCGGTGAATTGGTCGACTACAAGTTCACCGCGAATATGGAGGAAGCACTCGACGAAATCGCGATGGGCAAATCAAATCGGGTTAAGCAACTTGATGCATTTTGGCGTGGTGGCGAAATGTCGACGGGTCATTTCCATGGTGTGAAGGCACTGACCGAAGACCTTGGCGCAATTGACGCTCGCGGAATTGCGACTATGCCGATTAAGGGAACTGACGCAATGCTGCGAGTGGGTCGCTACGGAGCCTATGTCGAGCGCGGTGAAGAACGCGCAAATATCCCGATGAGCACCGCACCGGATGAACTCACCGCCGAGTTGGCTGAGCATTTACTTCTTGAACCCTCAGGTGACCGCGAACTGGGTCTTCACCCTGATACCGGACTCATGATTGTTGCTAAATCTGGCCGTTACGGTCCCTATGTAACAGAGAACCTTCCCGAGGGCTCACCCAAGTCAGCCAAGCCACGCACCGCATCTCTGTTTAGTTACATGAAACCGAGTGATGTGTCATTGAAGCAGGCAATTTCACTTTTAAGCCTGCCACGGGTGGTTGGGATTGACCCAGAATCAGCGGAGGAAATTACCGCTCAAAATGGTCGTTACGGTCCCTACCTCATGAAGGGTAAAGACTCACGATCATTAGACAACGAAGATCGAATCTTTGAAGTAACCCTTGCCGAGGCGCTCCAGTTGTATTCCCAGCCGAAGGTGCGACGCGGTAAAGGTCAAGCTGCTGGACCACTACGCGAGATTGGCATTGACCCCTCCAGCGGAAAGTTGATTGTTGTCAAAGAGGGGCGCTTTGGCGCATACGTCACCGACGGTGAAATCAACGCAACCCTTCGCGTTGCCGATGACCCCATGAGTGTTGGCCTTGATCGGGCAAGTGATCTGATTGCTGAGCGTCGGGCAAAAGGACCAGCACCCAAAAAAGTTGCCAAGCGAGCACCTGCCAAGAAAGCCGCAAAGAAAACCGCAAAGAAAACTGCAAAGAAAGCGGTCAAAAAAGCCGTAAAAAAGACGGTAGCGAAAAAAGCTGAGCCAACAGCGGCTGACGCCATGTCTGGCCAAGAAGTCACAATCTAGGAACACCACATGACCGGATATTTCATTGCATTCGAGGGTGGCGAAGGTGTTGGCAAGTCCACGCAGGAAGCACTCCTGGCAGACTTTTTAACCGAGATCGGAAAGACGGTTATTCGCACACGCGAGCCAGGTGGCACTCCCGCAGCCGAACAAATTCGTGACACGGTTCTCAGCCGTGAACATGAGGGCATGAATCCCCAAAGTGAGGCTCTTCTTTTTGCAGCTGCACGTGGTGATCATGTTGCGCGGGTGATCCGCCCGGCCATCGCACGTGGTGATGTAGTTATTTGTGATCGTTTTATCGACTCATCAATTGCTTACCAAGGCTACGCGCGTGCATTAGGCCCTGATCGAGTCAGAGATTTGAGCATGTGGGCAACAGGGGGGCTTCTCCCCAACCTCACCATCGTGTTAACCCTTGACCCTGAAGTGAGCATGAAGCGGGTGATTAATCCTGATCGCATGGAAGCCGAACCAATGCAGTACCACCGTGATGTCGCTGATGCATTCATTGAAATTGCTGCATTGGATCCGGGTCGTTACCTAGTCGTTGATGCAACCGGATCAAAAGAGGAAATCGCTGAGGTTATTCGCCAACGGGTGATGCAGGAATTGAACTAGAAGTGCAACCGATATGGAATGCACTGGTTGGTCAGACTGATGTTGTTGAAAAACTGAGTCGTGCGGTCAATGACGCCGAGAAAATCCGAGTTGGTGAATCGGGTCCGGCCATGACGCACGCGTGGTTAATCACCGGGCCACCCGGCTCGGGAAGGTCGACCGCTGCAACGACTTTTGCTGCCGCACTTATTTGCCCGTTGAATGGTTGCGGCACCTGTCAGATCTGTCGAATGGCTCCCGTTGGTGGTCACGCTGACGTTGAAATCATTACACCCAGTGGCTTGTCCTACGGTGTTGACGAGGCCCGTGAACTTGTTCGTCTTTCATCCCTTGCCCCCATTGACAGTCCTTGGCGAGTGATTGTGATGGAAGACGCCGACCGTCTCACAGACCAAGCTTTTGACTCACTCCTAAAAAGTCTTGAAGAACCAACCCCACATACCGTGTGGATTTTGTGTGCTCCCAGTGTCGAGGACGTGCTACCAACAATCGTGTCGAGAACGAGACATGTTTCGTTACGCACACCGACAACGAAGGACGTAACCGAACTCTTGATAGACACCTACAAGGTCGATCCAGCGATGGCAGCCTTTGCTGCGCGCGCATCACAGGGTCATATTGGTCGGGCGCGTGGATTGGCTACTGAGGAAGCGAGTCGAACGAGAAGGCAATCTGATTTGCGTGCAGCAATCAGTCTTCGTGACATTCCCTCCTGCATTTATGCGGCACGCGACATGGTCACCGATGCAACAACGGCTGCTAACACCCGAGCGGACGAACTCGACAGCAAAGAAGATGCACTACTTCGGGCGGCATTTGGTATTGAAGAGGGAAGTCGGGTCACAGGTTCCTCTAAGCGCAGTGTTGATTCTGCGAAGAAGCAACTTGTTACCCATCAAAAAACAAGGCGTAAGCGCATGATCCGTGACGAAGTGGACAGGTCCCTCGTTGATCTGCTCGGACTATTCCGAGACATTCTGATTGTTCAACTCGATAGCAACCTAGAACTTATCAATCAGGAAATGCGGCCTGCAATTGAATCATTCGCGGCTCGCGGTAATCCTGCGGACACCACCCGAACACTTGAAGCCATTGAACGTGCTCGGGCATCAATTAAGGCAAATACTCCACCGCAACTTGCGCTTGAGGCATTAATGGTTTCGATCAAAGATCCGAGGCTCGCATCAGTCCATACGAATATGCAATGAGTGAGTTGGCGGCTGGCTGCAGGTTTACCGCGCCACCAATGTCGGGTGAGGCTAGAAGTTCAGCCGCTGCCGAAAGTAAATTGTCGTAACTGTCGCAACCTAGTTCAAGTCGTGAAGCGACGACCGTCGCAGCACTATTTGCGCTGTTAGCAGCAGCAGTTCCTGGAAGCGAGGAACTGAGCTGATGCAATACCATGAGTCGATCACACAGGGCATTGAGTGCAACGGCAGCCTCCGCGTCAGCATTGAGCATTTCGCGGCCTGCATCACCGTGTAAAAGTGAAACACTCGCGCTCATGTTCACCACTTGCGTGCGAACGGCTAGGTAGCGCTTAACACAATCACGGCCAATTGCCCCGCGAGGCAATGGTGTTGCGGGTGGAACCAAGTTCCTCATTACCGGCCCACTCCCCATTTTTCGCCAACGTCGGATACTGACCAAGGAGAGGAGCGCTCCGCCAGCACTGAGAAGCCACAGGCTCGGGGCGGTGTTAACGACCGCCAGAGTGCCGGTAGTGAGGGCAACCCCACCGCCAGCAATTGCACCGAAGCGAAGTGAATCCAAACGGGCCTTATATCTGCGATGAGCTTTTTTCTCGGTCGCGAGTTCCGTTTTGTAGGCTCGATTTAACGTTTTATTGCCGGTGGCAGCGGTAAATGCATCAATTACATTCAGTCCTTTGGCAATCCCGGCTTCGACCATGGCTGAGATCTCTGCCGGTGTCGGTCGTTGTCGGCTCACCGATATACCGTAAGGCGCATGACCCGCTCATTGCCAATCGGCATGCGTGCAATAGCACTTGGAGTGGTGACGGCCGCACTAGTGGCTGGTTGCGCCAGCACGAACGCGACGGCTCCAAGCGCCCCAGATACCCAATCCACTCGATCAGAGGTCGCTGGTCTTCAGGTCTACTACAGCCAAGAGATCCAGTGGCGGGACTGCGGTGACGCTGACTGCACCACCTTTGAGGTACCTCTGGACTACCAAAATCCCCAAGGGGAGCGGGTTGAACTCGCCATGACCAAAGTGCGGGCCCGAGGTGAATCAATCGGCTCGCTCTTTGTCAATCCTGGTGGCCCAGGTGGCAGTGCATTCAATTACGCCAAGGCCGCTGACTTCATTGTCAGCGATCACATCCGCGACTCATTTGATGTGGTGGGTGTAGATCCGCGCGGGGTTGGTCAAAGTGACACGATTCGCTGCTTAACCGATGAACAGATTGATGCGCAAATATCAGCTGATGGATCTCCTGACACTGACTTGGAAGAAAGTCGACTGATTCTTGACGCTGGGTTTATTGGTCAAGCCTGCAAAAACAAAGACAATCCATTAATTGCCCATATGTCCACCGTTGAAGTTGCTAAAGATATGGACATTGCACGAGCACTCGTTGGCGACCCGGTAATGAACTTGCTGGGGAAGAGTTACGGGACTGCAATTGGAACCACCTACATGTCGCTGTTCCCCGATCGGGTTGGTCGAATGGTCCTCGATGGAGTCCTACCCACTTATTTGAGTCAATTGGATTTAACCCAAGCGCAAGCCCAAGAATTTGAAGTTCTGTTGCGCTACTTTGTCAGTGACTGTCTCGAGCAGAATGACTGCCCGCTAACGGGAAGTGTTGACCAAGGAGTTCAACAAATCCAACAGTTCCTTGCGGGACTTGACTCTGAACCGCTCGCGGGGGAGAACCAGCGCGACCTCACGCAGAGTTTGGCCACCTATGCGATTGTGAGTTACCTGTATTTCCCTGAACAAGATTTTCCGGACTTACGCGCTGGGTTAAATGCAGCAATCACCCGAGGTGAGCCAGACACCTTGTTAAACCTCCTTGACCAGCGGATCAGTCGGGCACCCGATGGACGTTATACCGATAATTCAAGTGATGCGTTCTACGCGGTTTCCTGTCTTGATTACCCGGTCACTCAAAGCATTGAGCAAGTGCGTGACTTTGCAAACCAACTAGCGATCAGTGCACCAACTTTTGGGGCGAATCTGGGCTGGGGCGTTCTGGCATGTAAAGACTGGCCGTACACGGTCCAGCAACAAACCGACATAGTTGCGAACACCTCGACGCCCATAATGTTGATTGGCACCGAAAATGACCCAGCGACTCCCATCCAATGGGCCGAAGAAGTTGCAGCGAAATTGGGTAACGCGGAACTCATTGTTTGGAAAGGCGGTTACAACCACACCGCCTACCGAGAAGGCAGCGAGTGTGTCACCGATCGTGTTGACGCCTACCTGCTTGAAGGGACAATTTCCCCTGGAACCACAACGACCTGTCAATAGCTATACCCCTAAGGGGTATAGTAATGACATGAGTCATGGATATTCCGCAGACAAAGAAGCGGTTCTTAAGCGCCTCAAACGCATTGAAGGACAAGTACGCGGTATTGAACGCATGGTCGAAGAAGATACCTACTGCATTGACGTTCTTACCCAAGTTTCTGCAGCGACAAAAGCGCTGCAATCAGTTGCTCTGGTTTTGGTGGGGGATCACCTCAACCACTGTGTCGCAGACGCCATTGTTCAAGGTGGCACCCAAGCTCAAGAGAAGATTCAAGAAGCACAAGACGCCATCGCCCGACTCGTGAGGAGTTAATCACCATGTCAGAGAAAAACATCAAAGTTGAAGGTATGACCTGTGGTCACTGTGTCAACGCGGTGACCGAGGAACTCAGCAAGATCAGTGGTGTGACAGTTGTGAATATTGAACTGAACACCGATGCACCAACACCGGTCAACATTGTTGCAGACATCGACATAAGGGATGCAGAAATCGCGGCAGCCGTGGAAGAAGCCGGTTACACAATCGCAGTTGCCTAATTATGTCCACTCAAACGAGAAACCCTCAACCTGCGGTGGAACTCACCGTTGGTGGCATGACCTGCGCTTCATGTGCGGCGCGAGTGGAAAAGAAACTCAATAAACTCCCCGGCGTTGTTGCGACCGTCAATTACTCGACGGAGAAAGCAACTATTCAACTGCCGGAAAATCTGACGCTCACTGATGCAATCGCCACCATTGAAGCAACGGGCTACACCGCCGCACCCGTAACTCAAGAAATGGATGATCCTGCTGACGGGCGTTCGCTCAAGATCCGCCTGATTGTCTCAACTGTCCTCACAGTCCCCGTTGTTCTTCTGGCCATGGTTGCGCCGCTGCAGTTCGACTACTGGCAATGGGTTTCCTTGGTGCTCACTACTCCGGTTGTTTTGTGGGGCGCGTGGCCATTTCATCGGGCGACATTGCTCAACCTTCGCCACGGAAACACCACCATGGACACACTCATTTCGCTGGGCGTCTCAGCGGCCTACCTCTGGAGTGTGTACGCACTGATTTTCGGTTCGGCAGGTGAACCGGGAATGCGAATGGAATTCAGCCTGCTGCCCAGTCACACCGCCGGCGCTAGTGAAATTTACTTCGAAGTCGCAGCTGCGGTCACTGTTTTCCTTCTCTTCGGTCGCTACCTCGAAGAACGAGCAAAAACAAAAAGCAGTCAAGCGCTCTCAGCGCTGCTATCCCTTGGCGCCAAGGAAGTAACCCTTCTGGAAAACAATGAGGAGCGCACAATTCCAATTGAATTCCTCAAGGTTGGTAATCACTTTGTGGTGCGTCCGGGGGAGCGCATTGCAACCGACGGTGTTGTCGTCGAAGGAAACTCGGCAGTTGACGCCAGCATGATCACGGGCGAGTCCATTCCCGTTGAAGTGGAACTGGGATCAGTTGTTGTCGGTTCCACCATCAATGAAAACGGACGACTTGTAATTAAGGCAACCGCAGTGGGCGCTGACACAGCACTCGCTCGCATCACAAGCATGGTGGAGCAAGCGCAAGCGGGCAAGGCACCAGTGCAGCGCTTGGCTGACCGAGTCTCAACAATCTTCGTACCCGTCGTTCTTGTTCTCTCGCTTCTCACCCTTACCGGGTGGTTGATCTTTGGTTCAAATGTGACCTTCGCATTCACTGCAGCAGTCGCGGTCTTAATCATCGCGTGTCCCTGTGCATTGGGTCTGGCAACACCCACTGCGCTCATGGTGGGAACTGGCAGAGGCGCGCAGTTGGGCATTCTGATTCGCGGTCCACAAATACTTGAATCCACCCACAAAATCAACACAATCGTTCTTGATAAAACCGGAACGGTCACCACCGGACGCATGTCAGTTCACGCCATTCACGCAATGACAGGAGTCCTTGAATCTGAACTACTGCGTGTTGCCGGAGCAATCGAGGCGGCATCTGAACACCCAATCGCGAACGCGATCGTGGCCAAATCCAAAGAACACAGTGAAATCCCGGCTGTCACAGACTTCCTCGCGATTCGTGGTGGCGGTGTCCGTGGATTAGTCGAGACAAAGTCAACACTTGCGGGCAGCCCAACGTGGGTTTCCCAAGAACTCAACACCGACATCAATGACCCATGGATTGATCGGTATCAAAGCCAGGGCATGACCGTCATTGCTGTTGCCCAAAGTGGTGAACTGCTCGGGTTCATCGCTGTTGCCGACACAATCAAGCCCGATTCCCAACACGCGATCACTCAATTTAAGGAGTTAGGTCTAACTCCCATTCTTCTCACCGGTGACAACAATCTCGCCGCCGAATTTATTGCCCAACAAGTGGGAATCACGCGGGTTTATTCCGACGTAATGCCTGAAGACAAAGTTGCTGCAATTACCCAACTTCAAGCAGAGGGCAAAATCGTCGCCATGGTTGGTGACGGCGTCAATGACGCCGCAGCACTTGTCCAAGCAGACCTTGGCATGTCCATGGGCTCAGGAACCGACGTCGCAATCGAAGCTAGTGACATCACGTTGGTCAACAGCAATCTGACCAGTGCCGCCACCGGAATTGAGCTTGCGCGTAAAACCTTGTCAACAATTAAAGGTAACTTATTTTGGGCTTTCGCCTACAACGTCGCTGCAATCCCGCTTGCCATGGCCGGTCTACTCAACCCAATGATTGCAGGCGCCGCAATGGCTTTCTCCAGTGTCTTTGTCGTGACTAATAGTCTGCGGCTGCGCAGATTCCATGAGTAGTGCAGATGAATCACAGGGGGTGATAGCTCGAACAAGCCGGGTGATGCCCATCAGAGATCACCGCAAGAGCCTCGCCTCTACCCTCGAGTAGATGGCGCACTGGCACTAGTAGTCTTGGCAGGCTCAAGTAATGAGAGCGCCGCCTTAGCTCAGGGGTAGAGCAACGCACTCGTAATGCGTAGGTCCGGGGTTCAAATCCCCGAGGCGGCTCCATGTGATGTCTCGGGACATGCTTATCGGATGTTTCGAGACATCCTTATTTTTTGAACTTGTATCCCTTGGGCATTCCGCCTTGTCGGGGTGTTCCTTTTTTTGGTCCTGGTTTGATTCCGCGGGGATGGTGTTTTCTGGTGGGGTCGAGTCATTCAATTGCGCAATGGCCAGACCCATCAACTCAAACACGAAAACCGAGACCAAAAACGATAACTTGGATTTGACAGATTGTGTGGATCCAGAAGCAGCGGCTGGCTAGGCTCGCCAACGTGGCGCCGAAAAGTACGCACAAGGGACGACAGCGTACTGGGTCACATGTTGTGACCTTAGAGAAAAAATCTGAAATGAACCGTATAGTGGGAGCTAAGATCTTGCGCTCACATCGCTTCAGGTCCGTGAGCATGCGGTTGATGTCTGGCGCGGTAACGATTAGTTTCTCGTCCTTGCAGAGGGAAGTCTTCATGAATTATTCAGATGGTCTTTTCTCTCTGCTCCAGAGATGTAATCCTTGGTCACATCAGTTGTGCGCCATTGCCCACCGCCTCATTTGGAAGGTTGATTCATGAACGATGTTGTCCTGCAAATGTCTTTAACGCACGCCTCTACTCTCGGCGTGGCTGCACGAGCGGTCGCCGACACAGCGGGGGCGC
This sequence comes from Candidatus Nanopelagicales bacterium, assembly GCA_017857705.1. GTDB lineage: Bacteria > Actinomycetota > Actinomycetes > S36-B12 > S36-B12 > UBA4592. The sequence continues at coordinate 5,371 of JAFMCP010000036.1, read as the reverse complement.
TGGGACTGGGACCAGTGGAGCGGACCCACCTCGAAGCAGTCATGAGTGAGGCTTTGACCGCGGTTATAGCTGACTCATTCGACGACTCCGACTTGATTGACGTGGATGTCAGTCTCAGCCATGAGCCGGGCAAGGTGGATATCGTGCTGAAACAGCGCGGCGCGCCGTCGACCTATGTCAGCGGCGAATTGCCTGTACGTCTGGAGACCCTTCTCAGTCTTGGTTATGCCGACTCCATGACGTTTGTCAGTGATGGGTTGAAGGGGAGTGAACTTCGGATCAGCCGGGCGATAAATATGAGCACTCTCATGGACGATTCTGCGTTTGTTGAAGATTCAGCCAAGGATGAAGCAGTTGACACCGCAGTTGCCATGAGTGAAATTGTCATTCGTCCGATCACCGTTGATGACGTCATCGAGGTCGCCCGACTTTACTTCCGCACGTACGGTTACACAAAGATCGGTACCAGCTGGCTCTATGAGCCGGAGGTTTTCCGACACAAGATCGAAAAGGGGCTCCATGAGGGCATGGTGGCTGCGCTGCCCTCTGGTCGCATTGTGGGTCACACCGGCCTCGTTCGTCCGTCTGCAGACTCGTCGTCGGCCTCGGGAGGACCGGCGGCTGTGGACCCTGCCTTCAGGGAGCGCGGAATCCTCACACTCCTTGATCAGGCTTTCATGCCTCGAATTCTTTCCTTAGGCCTCCGCGGGATTTATGTTGAGGGAGTCACGGCGCACCCGGCGAGCCAAGCCGGTGCACTCAGAGTCGGGCTGCGCGAGACTGGACTTGTGCTTGGCCGGCAGCCGGCCGATGTGGAATTCGCAGGGTTCGAAGGACCCAGGGGATTTCGACGCGCGGTTGTGGTTCTTTACCTGTCGACCACCATTCCTCTTGAGGAGTCGGTGTACGTACCGGCTCGCTACTTCGACATGATCGAGCGCATCTACGACGTCACCAGCCTTCCTCGGGTTGTTCATTCCGATACCGGTCGCCCACCAACTGACTTGCCGATGGTGTCTCAGTTCGCCACCGAGTTGTTGGCGGCCACCAAACATGCTCAGATTCGTGTTGTCGACTTCGGGCAGGACTTTGTCGAGGCCCTGCAGCGACTTATTCTCCGGTTCGAGGGTGAGCGCTTCGAGGTTATTACTGTCCATCTCCCGCTGTCGAACTCACTCACCGGATATTTCGGTTCGGGTCTGGAGGAGCTGGGACTGTCGTTCAATGCCGTCTTCCCAGAGCAAGATGCGGGGGATGAACTTGTTCTGGGAGTCAACCTGACCGAGCAGGATCAGGCAACAATCCAAGTAGCCTCTGAATTCGGCCAAGAATTGTGTGATTACGTAATCGCTGACCGTGATCGCGTCATGTCCAACCTGCGGTCGCGGGCTCGGTCACGTGCTTCCATGTCGCGCATCCTCGACGCTCTGTGATGTGAGACCGACTGCAAGGGCCAGACCCGCCATGATGACACACGCCAGCATCATGGTCGATTGGTATCCGGTGAGGTAGGCGTCGCGTGCGGTCTCGATCAAGGTATCCGCGTCAGGCAGTTTGGCGGCTACGCCGATCGCCTCGGCTAGACCGCCCTGCACTGCCTCCGACTGTTCGGCGGTGAGTGATTGGGTCGAAGTTCCTAGATTCCTGACATAGACCACGCTTAACAGGGCACCGAAAAGGGCGATCCCGATGGAGAACCCGAACCGTGCCGCTGCCCCATTGGTAGCGGAACCGACCGCACGACGCTCGGGGGCGTAACTGTCGACGGCCGCATGCGTCATGAGGGCAGGGCCGACAGCCATAAGACCGGTCAAGACAAGGCCCGCAAGGAGTAGCCCGATGGCGGGCGAGCTGCCTTGGGATGCGGCTAGAGCGAGGAGAGCCAGCCCACATGAGGACAGAGTGAGGCCCGAGATAACCGACCAACGCACGCCGAAACGGGCGGCCATTGTGCCGGCGGCAACCGAGGCGAGTACCCAGCCTGCCAGTGCCGGAGTGAGCATGAAGCCTGCCTCGAGGGGTGAGTACCCGAGGACTAGCTGGAGGTACTGCGTCAGGAGGAACAGGAATCCTCCCAGGACCACTTGGGATCCGAACACGACCAGCGTCGCCACTCGGAAGCGCTGTTGGCGCATGACCGCGGCATCGAAGAATGGATGGCGTGCGCGGCGCTCCCAACGGATGAGGATGATGATGGCGATGACCGTGATGAGAATCGCCACTAGACCTGTCAGGGGTGCGCGTGAAGAGATGGATGTTGCAGCGAAGACTGCTGCCACACTGGCAATCGAAGTGAGGGTCACGCCACGGGAGTCCATCGGGGTCACCGACACCCCGGTCGATCCTTTTGGCAACCGACTTGCACCGATCAAAGCGATGACAATGAATGGAACTACCGTGAGGAAAGCGGCAGGCCACGCCCATAGAGTCATCGCGCTGCCGGCCAACACTGGTCCGATCAGCGAGCCTCCAGCCTGCGTCGCGCCTATTAGGCCAACTGCTGTGCGACGACTCAACTCGGGCACCACGTCAAAGGTCAGGGCAAGCGCGGCAGGCAAGGCAAGGGAGGATCCAATTCCGGTGACAGCGCGCAGGGCGATCAGGGCTGTAACGTCACGAGCCAGAGCCGAGAGAATCGCACTTGCTAGGAAGATAGAGAGTCCGATGACCAGTATCCGGCGGCGGCCGAAGCGGTCACCCCAAGCCCCGGCGAACAGCATCACACTGATACTTACCAAGGGTGTAATGGCGAAGATCCACGACAATTGATCGGTGGAGGCGCCGAGATCCTCACCGATAGAGGGAAGAGCGATGCTGGTGATACTCAGATTCACCGAAACGGCTAAGTAGGCCAGACACAGACCGAAGAAGGTGAAGGGTAATCGCCCTGCTCGCGTCATGTCGTGCCCGAAGGGAGGAATTGAGCAAAGGGTTCCAAAAGTGAACGTGCTCGAGCTGCTCGAGGTCCGATGTCACCGCTCCCGGCATCAAACAACAATGCGCGCATCGACATGTAGTTCTTATCAAGACCATTGCCAATCAACGCATCCGCATCAAGACCGGTGAACTCGGCTATTGTTCCGAGCGTTTCGGTAGGCGCGGTGACAATACGCTCATAGGTTGTAATGATTGCCCGGCCCTCTTGGATGAGTGGAATGCCGTGGTCGATGACGGGATTGACGGCGGACTCCCACTGCTGTGCGGCAACCTCCTCAAGAGAAGCGTTAACCAGCTTTTCCCAGCCCGGAAACAAGTTGAAATTCCACCAGCGCCTTGCCCACGGTGCCAAAGAGCTGTACCCGGATATGTTCAGTTCAACCTCCATGCGGTAGGTGAAGAACCAAGTCGGATGTCGCCAACCGGCCATGAGGCTGCGGATAGCTTCCTCGGGCTCGCGCACCACGAAGACGAACTGCGCGTCGGGGAACGTGTCTGCCAGTTCAGGTAACCGCCAGCAGTGGCCTGTGTCTTTGTCCACGATGCGCACTGGGCCGTCGGTGTCTGTGGCCCACACGGCACCGAGAGGTGGCACAGTGAAGGGCGCGGTCTCAGTCTGGACGGAATTGGCGAAGGGGCCAATTTCTTGGGTTGACAGTTCCTGGGCTAGTTCGTGTGGAAGGTCAAGGTACTGCGCGGGTGTGCCTTGGCTTGCGCAGCGTTGGGCCCAGCGAAACTGTTCTTGCATGGTCCAAGCGCGCTCTCCACGATAGACCTGAGAGAGAAAGGTCGATGCGATCCGATCGCGATCAGGGAATATGCCCGTTACCTCTTGCCCACCAAGTTGGTGCCACAGGAAGCGGCTCTCTCGACCGAGTTTGTAAACGGAAGGGTCTCGGCACAGCAAGTTCTGCAGCAGGGTTGTCCCCGATCGAGGTGAACCCACGACAAAAACTGGTCGCTCGACTCGAGCAGATTCAAATGGACCAGTGGCCACGGCAGGCAAGCTCAACACAAAAAATTTTCACGTAGACCATGTTACTCATAGCCGGCATGTAAATCTTCAATTACTGCGCATTATTTGACCATATTCCGCTAGTTGTCGATTCCATGTCGAAAGCACCTAATTTGGATATGTGCGAGATGCATACGGACATCAATCGCAACTTGAATCCTTGTAAATAGGTGAAGCGCAGACAAGCGCTCAGGAGCCGTCTTCCTGCCCATGGGTTTTCTTATTGGCGGGCTTCAACAGTCTCGAATGATCGCTGAGGATCTTGTGATCCCTGCAGGGCTCAGCATCGAGATTCCCGTGATGTGTGTCGAGGTGGGCAGGTTTAGTGATTGTGAGGCATCGCGGGCTGCGGGTCGAGCACCGTTGAGCGTCGTGAGTGCTGGATCGCAGGGAGCAGATGTCGGAAGGCGCCAAGAGAAGGTCTGGGCGGCGGTTCAAACTCATGAGCATCGTTCGGGTCAGCGCCCCACTCATTCACTCGAACAGATTATGGTGGAAGATCGCAAGAATCGAGAGACTCAACGCCGAATCGATGAGCAAGTAACCCGAGAGTTTCATGCATTACCCCACCAGGTAGGGCTAGTTGCAACGGCAAATGGAGAACCGATTCTTATGGAAATGTTCGGCAGCCCTGATCTTGCTCGCGAGTACATCCCTGATCTGATTAGAGGGCTGGCCTTTGATGTTGATGGCTACGAACCTTTTCCCAGCACACCCGAAAGGATCATGGAGTTCTTGAGTGATGCGAGTGCAGTCAAGTTTCAGCATTCAACGCAACCTTCGGGTGCTACGCGAATTCAGGGTGCTAACGGACGAGTGCAACTACAAGGGATCTGGGTCGAATCACGCACGTATATTCACGTCATGGCGACGAATTCGCGACATCCTATTATGTCTGGAGTGTGAAATGGAAACGTTTGAAGTCACGCTTCTTTGTGAGGATGACACAGAATTCAGGTGGAGTATGGAGGCTTTGGTGCCTGAAGAAGCCCTGAATAGTTGTCTTGAACGTGCAGAGGGAAAGTCAGGGATCTATTCAGTCTGGGATCCAGAGGATCCGCACGGGATGCCGCAGGGACTCAGCGAGAGCCGCTTGGATTCTTCAAACCACCAAAGCCATTTTCAGAAATGACAGACGATGAACTTGAGGCGTGGCTTATTCACGTAAAGGAGATTGCGAGTAAAAAGGCCAAGGATCCAAAGATCAACGGATAGGGAATTTCGAAGGCTATCTTCAGTCTCAGTCTCAGTTTCAGTCTCAGTTCATTCCAATTCATCTATTTTCAGACCTGTCTCAACTTCGCAATAACGTTTGTAGTGATGAAGGATTGACTTATTGCGAACCCCAGCGAATTACTCTTCTTCGCACTCGTAATGCGTAGGTCCGCCAGTTCGAATCTCCAAGGCTGCTCCACGTTG
>JAFMCP010000145.1 GCA_017857705.1 Candidatus Nanopelagicales bacterium | reverse complement strand
AATCACGCGCAAATATCCTGACTTTTTCTCCAGGCTTCACGCATTTGCAACACGCCCAACCTGTGTCCTTTGCACATGAATTGGCCAAGCATGTTCATGCTTTAGGTCGGGATCTTGAGCGGCTATCCGATTGGGATTCCCGGGCAGCCCGTTCACCACTGGGGGCGGGGGCTTTGGCCGGATCGAGTTTGGGTTTGGATCCCGAGCTGGTAGCGAGCACACTTGGATTCGATAGTGCGATGGGAAACTCGATCGATGCAGTTAGTGATCGAGATTGGGTTGCAGAGTTCCTTTTCGTTACGGCGATGCTAGGTGTGCACCTTTCCCGGATCGGGGAGGAAGTAATTCTGATGGCTTCGCGTGAGTTTGGTTGGGCAAAATTGGATGACGCCTGGTCCACTGGATCCTCGATCATGCCCCAGAAAAAGAATCCTGATATCGCTGAACTTGCACGCGGAAAATCTGGTCGATTGATCGGAAATCTCACTGGATTACTTGCCACATTAAAAGGACTTCCTTTCGGGTACAACCGTGATTTACAGGAAGACAAAGAACCAGTTTTTGACACTGTGGATCAGTTGCTCGTTTTATTGCCTGCAATGACGGGGATGATTAGGACCCTGACATTTAATGAGATATTGATGGCGGCCAGTGCACCTGCTGGTTTTGCGTTAGCAACAGATATTGCAGAGTGGCTGGTTCGCGAAGGTGTGCCATTTCGAAGTGCACATGAAATCGCTGGAAGTTGCGTTCAGGTAGCCGAAGGTAGAGATTGCGAACTGTGGGATTTAACCGATGATGAACTTGCGGGTATCAGTTCTTCGTTGAATCCGAGGGTCCGCGAAGTGCTCAATATTGAAGGGGCATTGAATTCGCGTGATGCATTTGGTGGGACAGCCCCGATCCGTATTCGGGAACAACTTCAGGTACTTTCAGAGTTAATAACCTTCGAACGAACGCGTTGGAGCGATTGATTTTGGGTGTAGTTACCAAGTACTGCTGTCCCCATCAATTAAGCGCCAGCAGTACCAAGCTGCAACACTTCGATAGGGGCGAAAGATCTCCCCTTGTTCATCGAGATGTTTGGGTTCAACGTATTGCTCTAACCCGTGGATTTTTTCCCAGCCGCGTCGCATTGCTAAATCACCGGTGGGCCAAACATCTAAGCGATGCAATGTAAACATGAGAAACATTTCCACGGTCCAACGACCGACGCCCCAGAGTTTCGTTAGTTCGTTGGTGATCTCATGATCACTGAGTTGTGGATCGGAGAAATCGTAATCGTTCGCGTACCAAGCATGGGCCATTTCTTTAATCGTTCTCGTCTTTGCACCGGACAGTCCGGCTGATCTCAAGTCCAATTCAGCGACATCTCTTATTCTTGTTGGCGAGACATCGCCATCGAGGGCAAGTGTGAACCGAGCAGTGATCGTGTCGGCCGCCTTGACGGAAAGTTGCTGCGCAATTACTGAGTTGACAAGCGCTTGGAAGTGACTGACCTTTTGATATTTTTTGCGACCAATGTTGCATAAGGGGCTGCCTTCAATGATTGATTGGAAGGCGGGATCAACCGATAAAATGTGTTCAGATGCTTTGCGCATTTTTTGGGCTGAGTGACTCACGGGAACATATTCTCATCGGTCAATCCAAGGGGTGCCCTCGGCGGGTAGCACCCGTTGGACAGTCAATGTTCATGCGACAAGATGGGGGAGTGAACTCAGTGGCTAACTCCGACGGAATAATTGCCGAACTCCAGTGGCGCGGGCTTATCGCGCAAAGCACTGATCTTGAAGCACTTACCAAGGCATGTGCGATTCCAGTGACGCTTTATTGCGGTTTCGACCCCACCGCACCGAGTTTGCACCTAGGGAATCTGGTTCAAATTCTTACCGTTCGACGTTTCCAGCAATATGGTCATAATCCATTGGCCTTAGTAGGAGGCGCTACAGGTTTGATCGGGGATCCGAAAGAATCAGGTGAGAGAACCCTGAATTCTGCTGAACTTGTTAGCGAATGGGTTGATCGAATTCGAACTCAAGTGGAGCGCTTCTATGATTTTGATGGGCCCAACCCCGCGCGAATGGTTAACAACCTCGATTGGACCAAAGATCTGAGTGCAATCGAATTTTTGCGCGACGTAGGCAAGCATTTCAGTGTTAACCGAATGTTAGATAGAGAGGCTGTCGCGGCGAGACTTGCAAAGGATGGAATTAGTTTCACGGAATTTAGTTACCAGTTACTCCAATCATTTGATTACCTTGAGTTGTTTCGTCGCTACGAATGCACTTTGCAGACGGGTGGTTCAGATCAGTGGGGCAACATCACGGCTGGAGTTGATTTAGTGCGTCGAGTGGAAGCCAAAAGTGTTCATGCTTTGACCACACCTTTACTCACGAGAGCTGATGGCAAAAAATTTGGAAAGACTGAAAGTGGAACCATCTGGCTTGATCCTGCGCTAACAAGTCCATATTCGTTTTTTCAATACTGGATTAATGCTGACGACCGTGACATTCCCAAGCTCCTTAATACTTTTAGTTTTAAAACTGAGCCAGAAATTGCTGAATTGGTGCAGGCGAGTATTGGTGCTCCGCATGAGCGTGCAGCGCAAAGAGCTTTGGCAGTTGAACTGACGGAACTCGTGCATGGAGCCCAGGAGTGCATGGGTGCCCAGAATGCGGGTAAAGCGTTGTTTGGTGCAGGGGATCTCACTGAACTACCCGAATCAACACTTCAGGCGGCGTTGACTGAGGCATTGTTATGCGAAGTCCAGATGAGTGAAGTTATTGACCAAAAATTACCCCCACTTGATGAGCTTCTTGTGCGATGCGGATTGGCGCAAAGTAAGAAAGCAGCCCGTCGAACGATTGCTGAGGGAGGTGCCTACGTGAATAACATTCGAATTGACCAGGAGGACTACCAGGTGCCTGTTAGTGATCTGCTCTATGGCCGTTGGGTAGTATTACGACGCGGTCGCAAGGCGTTTGCCGGAGTGGTCGTTAAGTAGTCCCGGACTTCGGGC
>JAFMCP010000144.1 GCA_017857705.1 Candidatus Nanopelagicales bacterium | reverse complement strand
CCACCAACACCGAGTATCCGGGTGTTCCATTAAGACCTGGTTTAACCGCCAATCAATGGGAATCACCGGGGTCAACCGATCCTCACTCAAATAACCCGCAAAAAGAGCCGCGAAATTTGATCCATAAATATTCGCACACACGGTATTAGTGACCGGCGTATCCATTGCTATCACTTGGTTTCCCTGAACACTCGCCATAATTTCGCCCCGATTGAGAATTCGAGTAACACCGAGATCATTCAGGGAAATCGACTCAGACAGGTTAATAAAGTCAACACCTTGGTCGCGAGCCATCCGAATTACATCAGCAAAGACGTGCACTTGCTGGACATTCAGTTCGGAGGCGTCATCTTCTAGAACCACGATCACTGACGCCCCGGACTTCAGTCCTTCATCGAGTATTCGCCTGTGTGATAAATCAATATTGATCAGCCGTTGATACGCCTTAGCTGCCTGCGCCGCGCTTGCCCCTTTGGCTCCCCTGAGCCGTTTTGTGAGCATCACTTGATACAGAACATGGGTAGCCGTTTGCTTGGCGAATCGGATTGGTGCAGCAAATCCTGCTCGAGAGATCAGGAAAAGTCGCCAGTCCCGCTCCAATTGGGATTGGGCTTTCGCGGCCAATGTGAGCGAATCCGTTGATATTGGGAAATTCTCACTTGTGTAATCATCGCGATCGCTGACGAGGGTCTCAACTTGTAGTCCTAATTCCTTCAACTGCAAGGAAAGATTCTCAAGCGCCCTAGTGGCCTCACCGGAAGAATTAAAGACTGAACTCCGGTGGGTGACGAGACCGAGGAAGAGATCTGGCGTGGTTGACACCTCTACTCCTCCTTATGCGCCCTGTTAGGGTCGGTCTGTGCCCATTCTGTCCGTGATTACTGTAGTTAAAGACGATCCGACGGGACTGCGCAACACACTAGATTCAGTGTCACAACAGGAACTTGTCGACCCTACTCAACTCCAATTCGTGGTGATTGATGGCTCCTCACCCTCGTTGGAGGATGTGGTGACAGACTCGGGAATAACTAACGTCTCATATCTCTGGCAAAAACCTCAGGGAATCTTTAGCGCAATGAATATTGGTGTTTCACATGCACAAGGAGATTACGTTCTCTTCCTCAATGCCGGAGACACGCTTTTTGGTACACAAGTGCTTTCACAGTTAATCGATTTTTTGGAGTCCGGTTCACCAACCTGGGCCTATGGTCGGGTGCAGTTCACCTCCCCTTCAGGCGAGGACTTAACTGAACCATCCTGGTCATACACCGCTGAGCGATCACGGCTTTTTGCCCGAGGGCTTTTCCCTTCCCACCAGGGAACAGTTATGCGACTCAACTTGATTAAATCACTGGGCGGCTTTGATGAGACCTATCAAATTACCAGCGACTATCACCTAATGCTCAAAGCAAGCAAAGCATCACAACCAGAATTCATTCCTTTTCCCATTGCACATTTTCAACAAGGTGGCGCGTCAACTCAGAATTGGCGCACAGCAGTAGCGGAATTTCACCGAGCACGAACATCAGTTTTCGAGCCACATGGATTCAAGCGATTGCAGGAGTGGACGGACACGGCGGTGGGGTTTGCCAAAACAAGCCTGGCCCCAGTAAAAGCAGGGTTACATGTCAACCGATAACTCTGTTTCGCTGATAGGAAAAATAACAACGCCACTTCACAAAATATTCCCCGGCCTGCATTACCGGGTGTGGAACCGTCAACGTGACCAGGTTGTGAAGTCGCAGTTGCCAAGCTTGGCTCACTTCACCAGACCATTGGCCGCAGCCTCGCATGATCCCGAACGCGATTTACATGTCATTGTTATTCCGCACTACGGACCAGATGCTCCAACGTGGCACGTGGCTGGACAGAATCATTTCTTTGAAATCTATCAATCGCTGCAGGAAATTCTAGGTTCAGAGCGCGTCACATTATTGGCTACCGATAAGTCCGATCCTGATTTTGATTACCACGAACGCTTGCTGCAACTGATCGTTGACACTAAAGCCACCCATGTAATCGGACAGATTGAAACCGATCCAAATAAATCCGAGCAATGGTCATGGGACGTCCCAATGACCGTACTTGCCGAAAATTGGGATGGTGTTTTCATTGGTGTGATGTGGGATTGGGCCTACCCGTGGTTAAGTATTCGTGCCAAACGACTGGCCCGTATCAATTCGAAGTTACTTGTTGCCGAGTTGTGTCAACCAATTTCAGGCCTGACGGTCAAGGGGCGAATAGAAGCCGGACCTATGACCATGCCGCTGTCCCGCGCCACCACAGCCGCAATTCTTGGTCGAATAGCAGGAGCCAAGAAGGTATACGATTTAACGTTCATTGGAGCGTTGTACGACTATCGAGTTCAATTAATTGATCAATTACGGGCTGACGGCGTCAATGTGGCAGTGAATCCACACCGCCCTGATGTCACAGCTGATTACCATGAGAGTCGCGCAAATCAACCGTCCTATCTTGATTACATTTACGGACTTGCCCAAAGCCAAATCACTATTAACTTCAGTCAAGCTGCTGGCGGTCCTGGCGAGCAGTACAAAATTCGCATTCAAGAGGCGGCCCTCGCGCAATGTTTGTGTCTCACAGATGACCGAGACGGAACTCGCCACTTTTTCGCACAAGACCAATTCGGGTTTTTTGACGAAGTAGGAAACCTTGAACAAGTCGTTAAGATTGCACTCGCCAACCCTGAAGAACTCAAGCAGCGACAAGTGGCTGCACAAGCTAGAGCGGTTGAACTTGCAGGCACCGATTTCTGGGGTCGAATCGAAGCGGTGTTAACCGCACGCGGTTTGCAAAGTTTGACAGGTCTTGAGGCTCCCCCTGCACCAAATGCCGACTAAGCCCGTTCGACTAATTCCTTGAAGTAAGCAATCGTCTTGTCCAAACCCTGATCCAATGCAATCGTTGGCTCCCAAGCCAAATTTTGCCTGGCACGAGTGATATCTGGTTGCCTGCGAACGGGGTCGTCCTGGGGTAAAGGCCTGAACTCCATCGGGCTTG
>JAFMCP010000035.1 GCA_017857705.1 Candidatus Nanopelagicales bacterium | reverse complement strand
ACGACATGGACGTGAACCCCACGAAGGAAAAGAAACTGACCAACATGCGTCAGTCTTCAGCCGATGTCTTGGTTCCGTTGATTCCCCACAAGCAACTCTCCCTCGAACAGGCACTTGAGTTCTGTCGTGAAGACGAATGCGTTGAAGTTGCGCCTTCAGCCGTGCGGATTCGCAAGGTGATTTTGGATGCGGGCGAGCGCCAGCGTTCTGGTCGCAAAGCAAAGGCCTAGTTCGACTATTTACTGCAGATGCTTCTGAAAGAATTCTAATTCGGTGAGCATCAAGTTCTCCGCAATGATTTCTTGCGGGGTCATGTGGGTAACTCCAGAGAGTGGGAGTAGGGAGTGGGTTTTGCCCGCGGCGAGAAGGGCACCTGAAAGCCTGAGTGAATTGGCAACGAGAACGTTGTCATCGGCTAATCCATGAATAATTAATAGTGGTCGCTCTAATTTATGTGCTCGGTTAATCAATGACGCTGCTTCATAACCTTTCGGATTCTGCGCGGGTAAACCGAGATAGCGTTCTGTGTAAGCCGTGTCGTACAAGGCCCAGTCGGTTACGGGAGCACCCGCAATTCCAGCGTGAAAAATATCGGGTCGTTCAATCGTGGCGAGCGCTGCAAGGTATCCACCAAATGACCAACCGTGGATGCCGACTCGAGCAAGATCAAGATCAGGGTGCTTCGTGCCAAGTTCGGTGAGTGCGTCCACTTGATCTTGAACAACCTTGATCGCGAGATCAGTTGAAATGCTGTACTCAAAGTCGGGCCCGTGGCCTGGGGTTCCGCGATTATCGGTGATCACGAGGGCGAACCCCTGATTCGCCAACCATTGATCCGAGCAAAAAGAAAGTCCCGATGCAATCACACGTGCATGATGCGGACCGCCGTACGGAGCGCAAATAACAGGGACCTTTGTTCCTGCCACATGATTTTCGGGCCAAATAATTGCACTCTTGAGATTGTTCTTCGCGGTTGTTTCCACCGTAATCTTAGGAGTCACCAGGGGAGACTCCGCATTGTTGGCAAACGTGAATTGGGGTGATTCAGGGTCATTGACGTTGTAGATGGAGTAGTTGGCCTTAGTCATTTCAAAATCAGAATGAGCAAGGACAATCAGGTCGCCCTCGCGGACACCGGAGTTCAATGACGCACTCTTTTCACGAGGTGAGAGTTGACCTTGTTTTATGGAGTAAATGTGCTGATTGGTCGTTTCGCTTTGCCCCGCGTAGGTGATGTCACCATCAGTGGAGAGGACGCCGGTGACCTGTATACCCGCGGGGCTGATCGCTTCCCCATCCACGCATAGTCGAAACACGTTGTTGAGTGGCCGGATCTCAATTAGCTGCCCGGCATCGTTGAGAGTGGGAACTCCGGGGGCCACGGTGTGCCATGGCTTTTCAATTCTTGTTTGGAATGAAGTTGGCATTGAACCGCTAAGGGTGAAAATTTCCAAGTTTTGTTGATTGCGTGAGAGAACACAAAAAGTGGGTGCGGAGCCAGATGTACTGACGGAAACCAGATAAGGGTGGGTGTCTTTATTCCAATGGATTTCTTGGATGGCTCCTTCGAGATTTACTCGGTACAGAGAAACTTCGGCATTAGCGGTACCAGCGAATGGATATCGGTGTTCACGCGCGGGCTTGAGCGGATTAGCGGGGTCTGCAATCCAAGCGATGGCAACTGCGTTTTCATCGACTCGCTCAACGAGAAGACTCCGTGAATCCTTTTCCCACCAGTAGCCGCGCACTCGCTCAAGTTCCTCGGCTGCTGCAAAATCCGCGAGTCCCCAAGAAACATTCCCCTCGCCTTCAGTAGGGCCACAGAGCCGGTTCACTTTTCTTGAATTCACATCAACAGTAAAAAGTGCACCATCTTGGACAAAGGCAATGTGATTCCCGTCCTGGCTCATGCGGGGATCAATGCATCCACCACCGGTATTTATTGGTTGTGGAATCTCGATCGCTTCACCGGCCCGCTGTGGCAAGCGCTGTAAGTAGAGTTCGCCATCGAGTGCATAGGTAATTCTTGTAAAGTTTTTATCAGTGGAGTAGGCCGTCACCCCTTCGGTGACCTCCCGCATGCGTTCCCTTCTCGCCAATTCTTCTGCCGGAATGTCTCCACCGACGGAAAGTTGCGCGGAATTGACCAAACAACGTTCACTCCAACCGGACTGAAATTTTTCAGCGAGCCAAATATCTGTGATTGCGGTTCTTCCCGTGGCATTACGCAGGAACAGAACTAGCTCGCCTGTGGGTTTTAAGGAAAAACTGCGGGGTGCCCCGAGGCGGAAACTGCGGGTTGCTGCCTTCTGCCGAGGAAATGACTCAATCATGTGCGAACTATGCCGTACAGCAGGTAGCCGGTAACCTGAGCAGGTGACTTCTGCAGCCAGACTTCTGATTGTCCACGCCCACCCCGACGACGAATCAATCGGAACCGGAGCGACCATGGCCAAGTACGTCTCCCAAGGTGCTTCGGTGACTTTGGTCACCTGCACTTTGGGCGAGGAGGGCGAAGTGTTAGTTCCTGATCTAGCCCATTTGGCGGCGGATCAGACAGATTCCTTGGGGGAGCACCGCATCAGTGAATTAAGTGATGCAATGGCACTCCTAGGTGTCACTGATTTTCGGTTTTTGGGTGGCGCCGGTAAATATCGCGACTCCGGCATGATGGGTGTGGAGAGCAATAATCGTCCAGACTGTTTCTGGAAGGCGGATCTACTTGAGGCAGCAACCGATTTAGTTGCAATCATTCGCGAAGTGCGACCACAGGTCGTGGTGACCTACGACGACTTCGGTGGATACGGGCACCCTGACCACATTCAGGCCCATCGGGTCACCACATATGCGATTGCACTGGCTGAAAGCCCAAGTTTCAAACCTGAATTGGGGCAGGCGTGGACTGTGTCGAAGATCTACTGGACCGCGTTCCCCAAAAGCCGGATCGTCGCAGGAATCGCCAAACTAAAGGAAATCGGCGACCAGAGTGAATTTGCATCCATGGATCCAGAGGACATTCCATTTGCAGTAGACGACTCGATCATTACGACGGTCATCGATGGTTCAGGGTTCACACAGGCAAAATTTGACGCACTCACCGCTCATAAAACACAGGTCACAACCGACAGTGGGTTCTTCGCACTTTCCAATAATTTAGGGCTCGAAATCTTCACGGAAGAACATTTCCGGCTCGTTCGGGGTGATCTGCCGCAGTCAGGTAAGGAAGTCGATTTATTTGAAGGCCTCACCCTTGTCTGATCCACTTCGGCGGGTCCTGATCTTGACGGGCTTTGTCCTGATGGGTTTCGCGATCGGGGTAGCAGGGGCATTCATTCAGGCACAACGAGTGATCCTTGTCATAGGTGATTTTGTGATTGTGATTCCGTGGGGAACAGCCCTAATGCTTGTCGCCATTATTCTCACAACCAGACTGGCAACGATTGCCTCGGGAACCCGTTGGGCTGGCTGGCTCTTTTTCACCTGCTGGTTGGCTGCCACCGTGCTGCTTTCGGCTGACTCTCCCTCGGGAGATCTGGCAATCAGTTCAGGTGCTCGTCAAATGGTTTATCTCTTTGGGGGAATTGTCCTGGGTACTGCTGCCGCAACCCTGCCCGTTGATTTTCGGATTCGAAAGGGAACCAAAAGGGCACCGCAGCCGTCAGTTTTTGTGCAGTAGAGAAAAATCTAAGATCAATTTGCATGCATGTCGCATTCGAGGTGATCTGGGTGAAGTGTTTACCATAGAGACCGCGTATTAAAAAGTCTTAAATGAGTCAATTGTCATTAACCATAATGTGAAGCCAACGGTAGTGGAGATTTCGTCTTGAGTGAGCAGACATCAATACCTGCGACTTCTCGGCGCACTCTTGTTCTGGTGGGGGTTGGAATAGCGGCTGTGCTCGCCGTTTTCTTGGGCATCTATGTGGCGACCAGTGACTCGGTGCGGCCCGGAACGTCTGTTTCGGGGGTTGCCATCGGTGGGATGAGCCCTGAGGCAGCAATTAATGTGCTGGATGAGTCCGTAGGAACAAAAGTCAATCGGAAACTCGAGATTTCAGTTGGGGACCAAGTTTTTGAGTTACGTCCTCGTGCGGCCGGGATAACACTTGATTCTCAAGCAACCGTGGAGCAAGCAACAAACTCAGGTTTTAACCCGATCCGGGTGATTACTGACTTAATTGGATCTCGAGATATTGAACCGGTCATTGCAGTTGATCAGGATGCACTCGTGGAATCAGTTGCTTCAATCGCTGATGTTGTAAACCTCACTCCCATTGAACCTAAACTGGCTGTAACCAAAAACAAAATCACTTTGACGCAAGGGACCGACGGTCTTGACGTTGACCGTGAAGCCCTTGGCGCCCAACTTGTTTCCGCAGTTACCCAAGACCGTTCTACGATTGTGGCTCCACTGAATGTCACGCCGCCGAGAGTCTCTGCCGCTGATGCTCTCAGTGCAGAGAAGCTTGCCGAGCAAGCAGTGGCAAACCCCGTCAATGTTTCTGTCGGTGAAATAACTGCGACCATAGCCCCAGAGACCATAGCTCGAGCTTTGTCATTTACTACACAGGGAAGTCAATTGTCACCCGAGCTTGACGGGGCAATCCTTCATGCATCAATTGCTAACCAGTTGAAGCGCGCTGAGCAACCTGGTCGCAATGCGAGTTTTAAAATTGTCGGTGGCAAGCCAGTTGTTGTTCCTTCGGTTGTAGGGAGCGGGGTCTCTGACGGAGAGTTGGCAACGGCTGTACTGGGAGTTTTGTCGGCCACGCAAAACGATCGAACTGTTTCAGTCCCGTTGGGGACCCGCGATCCCGAGCTCACAACTTCTGCCGCGCAGCAATTAGGTATTAACGACAAACTCTCCAGTTTCACGCAAAATTTTGTCTATGCGCCATATCGGGTCACCAACATTGGGCAAGCGGCAAAGTATGTAAATGACACAATCCTGATGCCCGGTGAAACCTTTTCGATGAATGACACGATCAAAGAACGCACCGTCAAAAATGGTTACACCGTCGGGACAATTATTGGCCCAGGCGGCGTATTTGAAGATGCCCTCGGTGGAGGCGTCTCCGCAGCCACAACCGCGGTGTGGACGGCGGCGTTCTTTGCTGGCATGGAACGAACAGACACTAGAGCCCATTCACTGTATATCTCTCGTTACCAGCCTGGACTAGAAGCAACGGTTGCGTGGGGAATTTTTGATATGAAATTTACGAATGATTCCCCGAATGCGGTGCTAATCAAGACGAAAATGACAAATAGTTCAATGAAGGTGACCTTTTGGGGGACCCGCCAATACGACTCAATTGAAGCTGACTTCGGCGAACGAATCAATATTAAGCAACCCAAAAAGATAGTGATGACTAACAAGCAGTGCTCACCTCAGGCGGGAATTGAAGGTTTCACCATCACCGTTGATCGGGTTTTCATTAAAAATGGCGAAGAGGTTATTCGGGAACCCATGACCACGGTCTACAACGCGGGTCCTAACGTCGTGTGCAAGAAGAAGAAGCCGAAACCCGACATACTTGATCCAGAAGACACTGAGTTCGACAACAGTAGCCCCAGCCCGACCGCCTCGGAAAGTTCCTCGGCTAGACCCAAGCCAGACAAACCTAAAAAACCGACAAACTAATTACACAAATTACTGCTTTTTCGGTTCGAGGTGCGCGCCGTCACCGGTATCCACAATTGTGAATCCGCAGGCAGCAATTTGATCACGTAACTTGTCGCTGAGCGCCCAATCTTTTTCACCTCGCGCTGCGTTGCGTTGCTCAAGAAGTTCGGAAACTTCTTCTGGGATTTGCATTGATGGGTTGAGATCTTTACCCACGTCACGTACAAGATCTAATCCGAAAAGTGAATCAAGATGGGCGAAAATTTCGAACTTGGCCCCATCACTTATTTCACTACTCTTCTCCAAGGTGCGCAAGGAATTTACTGCCATCGGAGTGTTGAGATCCTGTGAAAAATACCCTGAAATTTCGTCAACGACGACTTGATCCATTGCTTGTGAATCGCTGTGAGACCAAATATTCACTTTGTGGCGCCAGCGGTCAAGGAGTTCCTGGGAAGATTCGATTACCTCCCACGTGAGATTCATTTGGCTGCGATATTTATGTTGCATAAATGCTAAGCGAAGTGCAAGTGGGTCGTATCCTCTATCAATAACGTCTTGCACAAGAACGACATTTCCTGAGGACTTACTCATTTTTCGGGATTCAAAAAGTAGATGTTCCGCATGGACCCAATGGCGCACCACTTCACGGGTACCCGATTCTCCCTCACCAGAAGTGGCCGAATTACTTTGCGCTCGCTCGTCCTCGTGGTGGGGGAATCGGAGGTCAATTCCTCCTGTGTGAATGTCAATGCTGTCCCCCAGCAAATCCAAACTCATTGCACTGCATTCGGTGTGCCAACCGGGGAAACCCCGACCCCAAGGAGTTTCCCAGGTGAGTTGCGTCCGATTCTCACCTGCTGACTTCCACAGGGCCCAGTCTGCATGAAACTTTTTCGCTGACTCATCTTCTTCGGCATCGAATTTGTGACCCGGGCGAAGCGAATCGAGTTTGTTGCCGCTCAATGCCCCATAGCTAGGAAAAGACTCAGCAGAAAAATAGACCGAGTTATCCGTTCCAATATAGGCATTTCCACTATCGATTAATTTGTGAATCAAGGTGATCATGGAGTCAATCGACTCGCTCGCCTTGGGGTAATGATCGGCAGGGTAGATATTGAGTCGGGACAGGTCTTGGTGAAATGCGTTTTCAAAGTGCCGGGCAATCTCTAGTGCGGATTTTCCCGTTTTTTCAGACTCGGCCAGCATTTTGTCCTGTGAGCCAGGAAGTGACTCGTTTTCATCTCCTAAACCGGTGTCATCGGCCATGTGCCCAACGTCAGTGATGTTTTGAACAACAATTGTTCGAAGACCCTCATAACGCAAAGTCCGGGCGATCAGGTCCGTCACCAGAAAGGTCCGCATATTTCCCACGTGAGCGTCCCGGTACACGGTTGGTCCACAGGCATAAATGCGTGCGATGTCGGGGTGGGTGGTTTCAACGGGATCAATCTCCCGGGTCATAGTGTTGTAGATCCGCACACCGTGAGCCTAGACGCTCTAGGCGCCAATGGGGTTTTCGGGACGCTAGGTGCGAACCGGGCGGGGAAGCGGTAAGTTATGACCCAACAACTTCCTTTGTTAACCCGGCGCAACGTACGTAACGTAAATGTACGCAACGTATCTGCGCCCTACTTTTTGGAGCGAACGTGACCTACGTCATCACCCTTCCCTGTGTAGACCTCAAAGACCGGTCTTGTATTGAAGAGTGCCCGGTGGATTGCATTTATGAAGGCGATCGCATGCTCTACATTCAGCCCGACGAATGTGTGGACTGTGGAGCTTGTGAACCGGTGTGCCCGGTTGAAGCGATTTACTACGAAGACGACGTACCCGAGGAGCATAAGGCGTTCACCGCGGCGAATGTGGACTTCTTCGTCGAACTGGGTTCACCAGGTGGCGCCGCGAAGCTTGGCGCACAAACATTTGATGCACCTTTGCTCGCCAGTATTGAAACTCAAATCCACGAAGACTAAAAATACGTCGGATGAGTGACACTCAGATTTCATTGCTGTGAATGCTGATCGTTGGGCGCAGTTACCGGACTTCCCGTGGGATACCCTCGCGCCGTTCGCTGAAATTGCCCGGTCGCACCCGCACGGCCTTATTGATCTCTCCGTGGGGACTCCGGTAGATCCAACACCCCAGGTCATTAGGCAGGCACTCGAGGCTGCCTCAGATTCACCCGGGTACCCCACGACGGCCGGAATCCCGCAACTTGCGACGGCCTTCACACATTGGGCGGTTGCAACCTTGGGTGCTCCTGCCAACATCGCCGTTTTGCCAACGATCGGTTCCAAGGAACTGGTCGCAGCGCTCCCCAATCTTCTTGGCCTGGGGGCCGGTGATTCAATCGTGATTCCTTCTATTGCCTACCCGACGTACCTGGTGGGTGGAATTGCCGCTGGCTGTGAAGTAATAGTCACGGATTCACCTGAGTTGTTAACCCAGCCCGTAGCCCTGTTGTGGCTCAACTCGCCATCAAATCCAACCGGTGAGGTTTTGGGTTTGGAGCGACTTCAGGAGCTGGTCCAATGGGGTCAAGCGCATGGAGTCGTGATTGCAAGTGACGAGTGTTACTTTGAGTTGGGCTGGGATGCTGAGCCCGTATCCATTTTGGACCAGCGAGTACACGGTGGGAATCTGACCGGGTTGCTTGCTGTTCACTCCCTATCAAAGAGATCCAATATGGCTGGTTATAGATCCGGGATGTTGGCGGGTGATCCTGACTTGGTGAACCGAATCCTGGGAATACGCAAACATTTAGGCATGATGCTTCCCACGTTTGTGCAACATGCGGCCATCGCGGCCTACCAAGACGTCGCGCATGTACAGGAGCAAAAAGCGAGATATCACTCGCGAAGAGTGGCTCTTCGCAGCGCATTGACCGAAGCAGGGTTTGATATTCGTCACAGTGAGGCCGGTTTGTATCTGTGGGCGACCCAGGGTAACGACTGCTGGGAGAGTGTTTCTCAGCTCGCAAACCTTGGGATTTTGGTAACCCCGGGCGCTTTTTATGGGGATAAAGCCGAGAAATTTGTTCGCGTTGCCATGACGGCAACCGACGAAGCGGTCAACAATGCGGTTGCCCGTCTCGCCAACTTTGCCTAGGTGGATTTTCATTGGAAACATTCGGGCAGTACTCTTCGACAGTGACTGAAAACGTACTCAACTACCCGGGCGGAACGCTTGATCTGCCAGTCATTGATTCCACTGAAGGCGAGAATGGCCTCGGTATCAATGACCTGCTGAAGACTACGGGGAACGTCACCCTAGATCCGGGATTTGTGAACACCGCGGCCTGCACTTCTGCCGTCACCTTCATCAATGGCGACGAGGGCATCCTTCGGTACCGCGGCTACCCGATCGAAGAGTTGGCTGAGAAATCCACCTTCTCTGAAACTTCGTATTTGCTGATTTACGGTGAGCTTCCTACCCCAGCTCAGTTGAGTGAATTCGAATCAACGATCACCCAGCACACCATGTTGCATGAAGACTTGCGTCGATTCTTTGACGGGTTCCCTCGTGACGCTCACCCCATGCCCGTCCTGTCTTCCGCGGTCTCGGCGTTGTCCACTTTCTACCAGGACTCGCTGGATCCATTTGACAAGGAGCAGGTCGAGATTTCAACGATTCGGCTTCTGGCCAAAATGCCCACAATCGCTGCCTACGCATACAAGAAATCTATTGGGCAGCCTTACCTCTACCCTGACAATTCATTGGGCTTTGTTGAAAACTTTCTCCGCATGACATTTGGGGTACCGGCTGAAGAATATGTTGCCAATCCGGTAATTGTGCGCGCGTTGGACCAATTATTCATTTTGC
The DNA here is from genome assembly GCA_017857705.1 of Candidatus Nanopelagicales bacterium. Lineage (GTDB taxonomy): Bacteria > Actinomycetota > Actinomycetes > S36-B12 > S36-B12 > UBA4592. The sequence continues at coordinate 6,919 of JAFMCP010000035.1, read as the reverse complement.
ATGGTGACCACGAACAAAATTGCTCGACATCAACCGTGCGCCTTGTTGGTTCATCACATGCCAACCTCTTTGCAAGTGTCTCCGCCGGAATCATGGCGCTTTTCGGCCCACTGCACGGTGGCGCCAATCAGGCTGTGCTGGATATGCTCGGAGAGATTCATGACTCGGGTGAAGGCGTTGACGCTTTCATTGCAAAGGTCAAAGCTCGCGAGGATGGCGTGAAGCTCATGGGCTTTGGTCACCGCGTTTACAAGAATTACGATCCACGAGCTGCGATTGTGAAAAAGACGGCCTATGAAGTTCTTGAAGCACTCAACGTCAATGACCCACTGTTGGACATTGCTTTGCAACTCGAAGCTGTTGCGCTAGTTGATCCGTACTTCATTGAGCGAAAGTTGTACCCGAATGTTGACTTCTACACCGGTTTGATTTACAAAGCCATGGGGTTCCCAACCCGAATGTTTACGGTCTTGTTTGCATTGGGGCGCTTGCCGGGCTGGATCGCTCAGTGGCGGGAAATGATCGAGGATCCTGCTACCAAGATTGGTCGACCACGCCAGGTTTACATCGGAGAAACAGAGCGCAACTACCCAACGAACTAATTGCCGAACGAACTGGGTATTAGTGCAGGGCGGAGTTAAGGCCACCCCATGAACCGGTTCGGTTCACGGCTTCGATCCCACCCGTTACGGAATTTCTTCGAAACAGTAAATCGTGTGCACCCGAAAGTGCGCCGGCTTTAACAATCTCTCCATCGGGCAAAAGCACCTTGCTACCGGCTGTTACGTAGAGACCTGCCTCAACAACACACCTGTCACCGAGTGAAATTCCTATGCCTGCATTAGCGCCGATGAGACATTCACTGCCCACGGAGACAACTTCTTTCCCGCCGCCGGAGAGAGTCCCCATGATGGATGCTCCACCACCAATGTCAGATCCCGCTCCCACGAGCACTCCAGCGGAGATACGACCTTCCACCATTGAAGTGCCGAGGGTTCCTGCGTTGAAGTTCACGAAGCCTTCGTGCATAACAACGGTTCCAGGAGCAAGGTGGGCGCCGAGTCTGACTCGATCCGCGTCGGCAATTCGAACATCACTGGGAGTGACGTAATCCACCATACGGGGGAATCGGTCCAGGCCGAAAATAGTCAGCTGATCACCGCGAGCACGGGTGCGCAATCGAACTTCACCGACTCGGGCCACTGGGATGGGTCCAAGATTTGTCCAGGCAACGAGCTCAAGTTTGCCAAAAATACCGTCCATGTTAATCGAACGAGGGGTCACCAAGCGGTGCGAGAGCAAGTGCAGGCGCAGATAGGCGTCGGCACCGTCTGAGGGGGGCGATGAAAGATTTGAGATCTCAGTGCGTATCCCGCGCACTGTTACATCTCTTAGTTCGTCATGGACAGCACCGGCATCGAGTCCGGGGACATCAGTGGGAATCGAGCCCAGTGTTGGGCTTGGGTACCAGACGTCAAGCAACATGTCCCCGCTATATGTTGCTAATCCAAGTCCACTTGCAGGTCCATTCAACAGATTTTCGCTCACGGCACTACCGTAGTGGCGTGAGTATCACTGGGCAGTTAGCGCCTTTGTCTTTAGATGCAGAATTACCCGTCCTCACAGCTGCTCTGATTGACATTCCCAGCGAGTCCCATGAAGAGAAACAGATTGCCAATCTGGTCGAACAAGCGTTGCGCGCCTATTCGCATCTGTCAGTTACCCGCATTGGTAACTCGGTGATTGCCACCAACCACGCGAACCGTGGTGATCGGATCGTGATCGCAGGCCATTTGGACACCGTGCCGGCTAATGCGAATATCCCTCACCATGTAACGCCAGAGCGGATTTACGGTTTAGGCGCCGCTGACATGAAAGGTGGTGTTGCGATTGCCTTACAGCTTGCGGCCACAGTGAAAGAGCCGGTGTGCGACGTCACCTTTATTTTCTATGAATCCGAAGAAGTGAGCTCAGAGTTCAACGGGCTTGAGAAAATATCGCAGATCGCCCCGGAGTTTTTGAGTGCTGACTTCGCTGTGCTCATGGAGCCCAGCAACGCCAACATTGAAGCGGGTTGCCAAGGGACGATTAGAGCCAATGTCACAACACGTGGCGAACGAGCTCACAGCGCGCGAAGTTGGATGGGCAAAAATGCGATTCATCAAGCGCGCGAGATTCTAGAAATCTTGGAAAACTACAGTCCTACTAGTCCGTTGATTGATGGTCTTATCTTTCGTGAAGGCTTAAACGCCGTTGCAATAACCGGAGGAATTGCCGGAAATGTGATTCCCGATCTCTGTTGCGTTACGGTCAATTACCGTTTTGCCCCCGATAGGTCAGTGGAAGAAGCAATTGCGCATGTGAACGAAGTCTTTGCGGGCTGGGAAGTGGAAATCACCGACCAAGCGTCAGGGGCACTTCCTGGACTGTCTCACCCTGCCGCACAAGCATTCCTCAAGGCTACGGGTGCGACAGTGGCACCGAAGTTTGGTTGGACCGATGTTGCCCGATTTTCATCAATGGGAACCCCCGCGGTCAATTACGGACCAGGGGATCCTTCAATTGCGCACAGTCAAAGCGAATTCGTGAATGTTGAGGAGTTGACCAGTGTGGCCGTAAATCTTCACCGTTGGTTAACAGAGCATGGTTCTTCCATCCGTGGTGGACTAGAGCCATGACATTTCTATTTGTGATCCTTGCGATCCTGCTTACTTCGGGAGCGGCAATGCTGATCACAGGACGGTTTACCCCAAGTGTTGGAATCGAGAACACGGGAGATTACAAACCCGATGCCCAAGGTTTTGATGTAACGGTCCGCGGATATCGCATGGACGAGGTTGATCAAAGAATCGCCGAGCTTGAAGGCCGGATCAACGAACTTGAATCGAGTCCCAATGAGCACTAAACGAATTCGCCGACTTGACTTGGATATTGTGATTAACTCACCGGTTCAAGAGGTTTTTGAAGCATTTACAGCGTGGACCCAGCAGGATCGTTGGATGGTTGGCACCAGGGTGGAAATCCGCAAAGGTGACGGGGAGAGTGTGGGATCGGTGATTGCAGGTTGGAGCGGGATCGGGCCTGTGGGATTTTGGGACACCATGGAGATCACCCGCTGGGAGCCTCCTTACCGTGTTGATGTTCTCCACACGGGAAACTTGGTCAAGGGAACAGGAACCATGGAAGTTGTCTCCCTGCCGGGAAATACTTCACGTTTTATTTGGAGTGAAGATTTCGAGCTGCCATTAGGCGTTCTGGGTGCACTCGGCTGGCCAATTGGCAAGTTTCCATTACTGGCTGGAGTGAAGAAATCCCTAAAGGCGCTCAAGCGCGAAATTGAATCGGGCCGCCCCTTCTGAATTCGCGCCAATCAGAGGGCGCGTCGTCGGGGAAGGGGGTCATGCGGAATAATGGGCCTTTCGAACCGGGCATGCCCGGGTACCTGATGGGCGCAATGGCGCTGCAAAGACTTGGCTGGAAGGGGACACAATTATGGCCGCGATGAAGCCACGTACCGGAGACGGACCAATGGAGGTCACCAAAGAGGCTCGCAGTTACGTGATGCGGGTTCCCCTAGAGGGCGGTGGGCGTCTCGTTGTCGAGCTAAAAGCTGATGAAGCGAAAGAATTAGGCGCAAAACTCCTTGAAGTTTTTGCGTAATACAGTTAGTTAACCCCCGCCTCTAATCCCGGCTTCGCAGCGAAGCCAAGAAAAGCCCCTCACCCGCGGTGAGTAACGAAGGTAACCAATCATTATCGGAGCGCAATTCGGTAGCAATATCGCGCATTGCGATAGCTTCATAGTCGCGGACACTTGGATCAGCCATTCCCGTTGAAAATGCACCGTGGAAGATCACCAAGCCACCAATTCGTAGCAGTCGCTTCGCCTGATTGAGCATTGCAGGGTATTCCCCCGCCTCCGCGTCAATAAAAATGAGGTCGTAGGCGCCATCGGAGAACCGAGGCAGCACTTCAAGTGCCCGCCCGGCAATGAGTCTCATTCGGTTGGATTCAAAGCCAAGGCTCGTGAAGAGTTCCTTGGCATGACGTTGGTATTCAGCTTCAAGGTCAATGCTGGTGAGGACCCCACCGGCTTTCATGCCTTCAAGGAGAGCAGCGCCGGATATGCCGGTGCCGGTGCCCACTTCAATGATTGCTTGAGCCTGAATTGAGGTCGCGAGCAGCTCCAGCAAGGATGCAACCTGGGCACTGACACATTCGATCCCTAGATCGGCAGCACGCAATCGGGCGTCTCTCAGTTCACTTGCATGCTCGGCGTCAAACTCACCCAGATAAGTCTCGGTGTAGTCGGCGGCACTGTCGGTAATCGCTGAATAGGACATTTCACTCCTTGCAAGACTGGCATCTACTGATATGGATGCACTCAAGAGCCTAGCGGTAAGCCCTCGGCAATGAGCAATAGTGCGCGTTAGGCTTAAGTGGTGAGCGAATTTCCCCCGACTAACTTCGTAACACCCCCACTACAGCCTGAGCCTGCTCCGCGAAAATCGCAGCGGCGGGGGTTGGGTGTTTGGGGAACAGTTTTAGTTTCGGCCGTCACTGCCTTAATCGTTGGCGGTGTTGCAGGCCTTGGCGGATATTTGGTCGGATCCAATGGGGATACGAATGCAGATGGCCCAAGCAACGTGATCACCTTGCCGCAACTCGATGACGTTTCGAGAGCTGGAACAACCGATGTCGCGGCAATTGCGGAATCGGTATTGCCCAGTGTGGTATCGATTTTGATTGAGGCTGGAAACAACTCGGGCAGTGGTTCGGGTTTCATAGTTCAATCGGATGGTTTCATCCTTACGAATAACCATGTTGCTGCGCCGGCCGTCAATGGAGGGGAACTCACTGTCGTTTTTGAAAACGGCGAAAAAGCCGTTGCCAAGATTGTGGGTCGCAATTCTTCCTATGACCTGGCGGTACTCAAAGTCGACAAAACTGGATTGCCTGCCGCTGTGCTCGGTGACTCAAGTGCAGTGCGCGTTGGTGAGGTCGCAATTGCAATCGGTGCACCGCTGGGACTCAATGGCACAGTAACTTCCGGAATTATCAGTTCTCTGGATCGACCCGTGACTGCGGGTGGGCGTGGTGAACTTGCATTCATCAATGCAATTCAAACTGACGCCGCGATCAACCCAGGCAACTCGGGTGGCCCACTTCTTGACGGTAGCGGACGGGTCATTGGAATCAACTCGGCGATCGCGACGCTCGCGGGAACAATAGGTGGCGAGACTGGATCCATCGGGCTTGGTTTTGCCATCCCGATAAATTCTGCTAAAAGAATTGCCGAAGAGTTAATTTCAACGGGTGATTCGCAGACACCGATCATCGGTGTAGTTCTCAATACCGCCTACACCGGCGAGGGAGCCGAGATCAGCGAAATTACACCCGGTGGTCCGGCACAAGAAGCTGGTTTTCGGGTGGGTGACGTGATCACCGGATTCAATGGCCGCCAAGTTGCGGACTCAACCGAGTTGGTCGTTGCAATTCGTAGTTATGCGCCAGGCGAGCAGATAGAAATAACGGTCCGCCGAAATGGGCAAAGCTCAAATATAACCCTGACTTTGGGTTCCTCGACCACAATCGGTTAGTTCGAATGGTGAGAGGGGCTGTCAACCTCGCACAGCCCACCCGGCGTAATCTATTAGCGTGTTTGACATTGGGATCGGAGAGATGATCGCTCTCGGCGTGCTTGGACTCCTCATTTTTGGTCCCGAAAGGCTTCCCAAGGCTGCCGCTGATGCCACCAAGTGGTTACGCCAAATCCGCGAAATGGCGGGAAGTGCTCGCAAGGATCTTGCGCAATCATCGGGCGTGGACCTACAGGACACGATTAATACAGTGAAAAGTCTGGGTGAATATCACCCGCGAAACATTGCCACTTCATTGTTTTCCGATGACACTTCCTCGGAAAAAACCAAGCCTGAATCCGGAACCGACAAACCAGTTTTTGACCCTGACGCTACTTAACCCCCACGTAACTCCTACTTGACTCCTACTTGACTCCTAGCGACCCGCCGGTGTGATGTTCAGACTCATTCCGGCCAGCCCACGTGGCTTGGCGCTCATTTGCGTCGCAATCGAGGCGATTGACACTGCGGCATCAGATTCTGGGAATGCGCTCACCAATGGCTCGCCTTTGTCGCCACCTTCACGCAAACGAACGTCGAACGGAATATTTCCTAGTACCGGAACATTTGTTCCTAAGGTTTTGGTGAGTCCATCGGCTACGGCTTGACCGCCGCCGGCACCGAATAGATCAATTGGTTCACCGCAATGTGGGCAAGGGAACGAGCTCATATTTTCGATCACACCAAAAACTTTTTGGTTTGTCTGTGCGGCGAGAGTTCCGGAACGAATCGCAACGTCAGCCGCACCTTGTTGTGGAGTAGTAACAATTATCAACTCAGCTTGGGGTAGTAATTGTGCCGTTGAGAGTGCAATGTCCCCGGTGCCCGGTGGTAGGTCAAGGAGTAGAAAATCCAAGTCACCCCACCAAACATCGGTCAAAAATTGTTCCAGTGCTCGGTGGAGCATTGGTCCACGAAAGGCAACTGCCTGCTCAATCCCACCTGGTTTGAACGACAACATGGACATGACCCGTACGCCATTCCCTTGCGGAGGCATGATCAATCCATCCACCATCGTGGGTGGTGTCATTGCATTGAGAATTTTTGGAATTGAGTGGCCGTAAACATCGGCGTCAAGGAGTCCCACCGTGTAACCCTGTTCAACGAGGGAAACTGCCAGATTCGCGGTCACAGAAGACTTGCCCACTCCACCTTTTCCAGAAGCAATTGCAAATATTTTGGTGAGAGATCCCGGTTTGTTGAACGGTATTTCCTTTTCGGCCTTCCCGCGGAGGGTTTCGCGCATTTTTCCGCGTTGTTCTTCTGACATCACGTCGAGTT
>JAFMCP010000034.1 GCA_017857705.1 Candidatus Nanopelagicales bacterium | reverse complement strand
TGTTCAATCGCGTTTGCAGTCACATTGGCCAGTTGCGAAAGATTCCTCGCACCGACGTCCTGAGAACTAGACACAATGAGTGGATAGGACACAAGCCCTGCAACGACAATGGCAAAAGCAGCGACGGCGCTAGTCAGAAGTACGAGCAGTGCGACGATGCTCCATTTACGTAATTTCACGTGAGGCTTTCGTGTGTCGGCGCTTCCCATGCATACCCCACTCCACGAACCGTACGAATAGGTGCATCTATTCCCAATTTCGTGCGGATTTGGGCAATATGTACATCGACGGTCCGAGTTCCAAGGCCTTCGGAATAGCCCCAAACATTCTCGAGCAACTCGGAACGCTCGATCACCTGTCCAGGACGAGCCATGAGGTAGGCCACCAAATCAAACTCGGTTGCTGTCAGAACTACGGGAATGCCATGATGCGAAGCGCGCCTTGTTTTGAGGTTTAATTGAACACCTTCTTCATCAAGAGTTTCACTTGTGATCTGGGCGGACCGACGAACGACCGCTTTTACTCTTGCAACCAATTCACGAGGACTAAATGGCTTGGTCACGTAGTCGTCCGCACCAAGTTCAAGACCCAGAATGCGATCAACTTCGTCATCTCGAGCCGTACAAAAAATAATTGGTGTCCAATTATTCGATGCTCGAAGTTGGCGACATATCTGTGTTCCATCTAACTTTGGTAGCCCAACGTCAAGGATGATCAAATCGAAGGTTTCACTCTGAGCACATTCCAAACCTGATTCACCATCAAAACTTGTGTGTACGTCGTAGCCCTCACGTTCGAGATAAACTGCGATCAGATCTGAAATGGGTCGTTCGTCTTCGACCACGAGGACTTTCATGTGGTCACCATTTAATGACTTGAACTTACGCGGTTACGGTTTTCTTGCCCAGACCCATCATGGCCATGACCTTGCCCACAACACCCCCGAGGACGACCATTCCAACGCCGACCCAAAATAGCGGCCAATTCCCCAGAATCAGCGCCAATGTGGACACGATAAATCCTAAGACGACAATAATAACTGTGGTCCAAGCGGCTGGAGTGGAACCATGGTCCTCGTGTTGATCAGTCATAGGTGTATTTAATCACGTGGTCGTGACTTATCTGGTTCTGACTCGAGCGTTGGGTCCACACCAGCGTCAAGCAACGCCCACGCGTCCTGCTCCGGTGGTGCCGAACGCGAATACTTTCCGCTCAAAGTCGGCCAATTCTTGGAAGAGAAAGTAATGATTAGGTTTGTGATCACCAATCCTGCACTAAGGACTATCGCGACTACCCACAATGCGTTAAGACCTTCCTTATCGAGAACAATCAAAGAGTAAATCCCTGCCGCAGCAACAACTGTTCCCATGGTCCCTAAAATCCTCCGGCCCCATGTTCGGGTAGCCAAGACGCCAAGTACAACGGCCAGAGAAACGGCCCAGACTGCAAAAATGAATGAGTCCAGATCCGATCCAACAAGATCGAGCGAGACCAGCTCGCCTTGAACGGTTCCCCAGCTGAGCCCTCCAACCCATAAGAGAATTACGGCCAGGATCGACTGGGGAATAATTGTCAGTAGATATTTCCTGGCTGGCGACACTTCACACACACTTCCCGTCGATGTTTAACCTAGCTCAATGTTCACATTATTGGGGTTCAAGTTGTTGGGCCAGCGTCACGGCACGAATAATGGCCAAAGCTTTGTTGACGCACTCATCATTTTCACTTGAGGGCACCGAATCTGCCACGATTCCTCCCCCAGCCTGGATGTGAGCGATTCCATTTTTTAGGAGTGCGGTGCGAATGGCGATTGCCATATCCATGTTGCCGGCAAAATCGAAGTAGCCGATGCAACCGCCGTACAGCCCACGCCGATCCGACTCAAGTTCCTCGATTATCTGCATTGCGCGCGGCTTCGGCGCACCTGAGAGCGTCCCTGCGGGGAAGGTTGCCCGCAGTGTGGTGAATGCGTCCTCACCCGCGTTGAGTTCACCTGTCACCGTTGACACTAAGTGCATGACGTGCGAGTAACGCTCAACGTGCATGAAGTCAATTACGTTAACACTTCCTGGAGCGCAGACCCGACCCAAATCATTTCGTGCCAGATCAACCAACATTAGGTGCTCCGCGCGTTCCTTCTTGTCGTCCAACAGATCTTGCGCCAGGAGTCGATCCCGCTCAGGGTCTGTGCTCCGCCAGCGAGTTCCCGCGATCGGGTGCACAACCGCATTGCGCTCACGCACCGTAACCAATGCTTCAGGTGATGATCCAATAATTTCGAAAGCCACACGATGGAAGTCGTGTGGGTCAGGAACTCTGACGAGATACATGTACGGACTTGGATTCGTTGATCTCAGGATCCGATAAATACTGAATGCACTTGCCTGTGTTGGAACGCTGAACCGCTGTGAAAGGACAACTTGAAATGCATCACCTGCGCGGATGTGTTCCTTAATCGTGTCAATGTTTTTTAGGTATGTTTCTTCATTCGTCGCTCGAGGAGGTAAAACCAGTTCAGTCTTGAGTATGGGTGTGGTCTGAGCCCCAGTTGGCAGTATGTGCGTAATTGATTCCTGCATTTGGTCAAGGCGGGCAATAGAAGCTTCATAGGCCTGCTCGACCCGCTCAGGAGAATTATCAAAATTTATTGCGTTTGCAATTAAAGTCACCGTGCTCTCTAGGTGATCCACGACTGCGATATCGGAGGCTAACAAAAAGCTAAGGTCTGGGATTTTCAACGAATCGGTTGTCGAATCACCTATATCCTCCCAGTTCCGCACGATGTCGTAGGCCATGTACCCAACCAGACCACCTGTGAAGGGAAAGTCTCCCGTGTCTTGAAGTTTGGATTTTTGCGTGTGTAATTGGGCAAGGGTTGCTTCAAGGACGTCAAGGGCTAAACCACTCTCCGGTAAACCTTCGGGAACCCGGCCGCTCCACACTGCCTTCCCCTGCGATTCTGAGAGCATCGCGGCACTATTCACACCGATAAACGAATATCGAGACCATTGCACACCTGCTTCAGCTGACTCCAGTAAAAATGTTCCGGCACGATCACCGCATAATGCGTGAAATAATCCAATTGCACTCACGTGGTCAACGAGGAGCGTGCGAGAGACCGCCACGACTCTTTGAACACGGGCCAACTCTTGGAAGTTGGCGAGATTTGGCGTGTCCGAATTTTTCTTGTTCACTTATCAATTCCTTGATTAAAAAAACAGGTGGGATTTCCCGTGTGGCAAGCGGGTCCATTCTGATCAACAACCATGAGAAGTGTGTCCCCGTCACAATCAGCTCGCAAGCTCCGCACCGACTGGCTGTTTCCTGACTCTTCGCCCTTAATCCAGATTTTGTTTCGACTACGAGAAAAATAAGTTCCCAAACCTGTGTCAATGGTCAGCCGCACGGCGTCAGCATTCATCCAAGCCAACATCAGAACTTCTTTGCTGATTGAATCTTGCGTGATCACCGGCACGAGTCCATCTTCATTGAATCGAATTCGAGAAATGAACTCGCTGACTTCGTTCATGAGACCAACCTAGTTGGTTCACGAACAGGAATGGAATCAGCCTTAAGTGCGTTTTTCACCTGAGTAATGGATACCTCACCAAAGTGGAAAATACTTGCGGCAAGGACCGCTTGTGCGCCTGCATTTATTGCTGCGGCGAAATCTTCGGGAAGGCCCGCACCTCCACTAGCGATGATCGGGATGTTTACTTCACCACGAACCGCCCTGATGAGTTCCAGGTCGAATCCAGCCTTCGTGCCGTCAGCATCCATTGAGTTAAGCAGAATTTCACCCACACCGAACTCCGCTGCTCTCTGAGCCCACTGAACGGCATCCAGACCTGCAGATTCTCTACCTCCATGCGTGGTGACTCCGAAACCACTTGGCTGACCAGGCTCTCGGCGTGCATCCAATGACAGGAGGATGCACTGGGAACCGAACCGCTGCGCCGCTTGGCGGAGAAGTTCTGGCCGAGCAATGGCTGCAGTGTTAATTGACACTTTGTCAGCACCAGCGCGCAAAAGAGCATCAATATCTTCGATGCTGCGGATCCCTCCACCTACCGTTACGGGAATAAACACCTGGTCGGCACTACGTCGAACTAATTCAAGTGTCGTTTCTCGATCCGAACTCGACGCGGTGATGTCAAGAAAAACCAGTTCATCAATTCCGGCCGCCCCGTACAAGGATGCCAATTCAATTGGATCCCCCGCATCAACGAGATCAACAAAATTCACGCCCTTAACGACTCTGCCGGCATCAACATCAAGACATGCAATTACTCGGGCAGCTAGTGTCACGGCTGTGGCGGTCCCCACTGGTAGGGGTCGTAGCGACCTTCGACCGCGACAAGTGCTTCGGGGAGACTGAAGGCCTGCTCATAAAGCGCCTTACCCACAATCGCACCTTCAATACCTTTCATCTCAGCAAGTTTGTGGAGGTCCTCTAACCTATGGATTCCTCCCGATGCGATTACCCGAGATCGAGTTACCTCGGTTACCTGCTTTAAAAGGTGAAAATTGGGTCCGTGCATCATTCCGTCTTTCTCAACATCGGTGACGACGTACCGGGTACAGCCCGCGGCATCGAGCCGGCCAATTGTCTCCCACAAGTCTCCACCTTCAGTCGTCCAACCACGGGCCGCCAATGTGTGTCCTTTCACATCAAGCCCAACAGCAATACGATCCCCGTATTCGGCTATCACCGTTTCGGTCCAGTCAGGATCTTCCAATGCCGCAGTTCCCAGATTCACGCGCGCGCAACCCGTGGCAAGTGCAACTTTCAAACTCTCATCAGTTCTGATTCCGCCCGAGAGTTCAACTTTGACTTCTCGACCAATTCTTTCAACAACATGGGCAATGAGGGCTGAGTTATTTCCGGTGCCAAATGCGGCATCGAGATCCACCAGATGGATCCACTCTGCGCCCTGATTGACCCAAGTTTGGGCGGCATCTAGAGGCGATCCGTAGACAGTTTCACTTCCCGCTTTTCCTTGGACTAGTCGGACAGCTTTGCCATCTTTGACGTCGACAGCGGGGAGGAGTGTGAATTTCATGGGTGCAGTCTAGGTGAGGGTGCTGATCCAGTTGTTGATCAGCGTGAGTCCCGCGTCACCACTCTTCTCCGGGTGAAATTGGACAGCCGAAAGTGGACCATTTTCAACGGCTGCGATGAACGGGCCCCCGTAATCACTCCAAGTCACCATGGGTGGATGTTGATATGGATCGGTATCAGTCATGACCCATTCTTGGACTGCATAGGAGTGGACGAAATAAAACAATTCGGTCTCCACTCCAGCAAACAACGTCGATGAAGGTGGCGGCACAACGTTGTTCCACCCCATGTGCGGGACGATCGGGGCTACCAGTTGATCAACCGTACCCGGCCATTGACCCAGCCCTTGAGTGGTAATTCCGTGCTCTATCCCCTGTTCAAACAGGATCTGCATCCCTACGCAAATGCCCAAAACTGGACGCCCAGCCACCATTCGTGCATCAATGAGTGCGCCACCTCTCACCTTGTCGATTCCCTGCATGCAGGCTGCGAAGGCTCCCACCCCCGGGATGATCAAACCATCCGCGTTGAGGCATGTATCAAAATCGGAACTCAGAATCGCAGTTGCTCCAACATGCTCAGCGGCACGGACGGCCGATCGAACATTTCCAAAGCCGTAGTCGAGAACCGCAACAGTAGGTGACATAAATTATTTTGCCTTACTGCGATGCAGTGAGTGTGCCTTTGGTTGAAGGTATCCCCACTACGCGTGGATCTCGGGCGACCGCAGTTCGCAGCGATCGTGCAACACTTTTAAATTGCGCTTCAACGACATGGTGGGCGTTGCGCCCCGAAAGCACATTGACATGAAGGGTGATCTGCGATGTGGCAACAATCGATTCCCAGATATGGCGGGTCAACGTCGTGTCATAGGTTCCAATGAGCTCAACTAATTCAGGCTCAGTGTGCACCAAATACGGGCGACCAGAAAGGTCAACCGCACTCTGTACCAAACATTCATCCAGTGGAACTAAAGCATCTCCGTAGCGAGTCAATCCAGCACGATCCCCCAATGCCTGATTCATCGCTTGACCAAGTGCCAAACTCGTATCTTCAACTGTGTGGTGTGCGTCAACATGCAGATCACCCTGAGTATTCACCACTAAATCAAAGCCGCCGTGCTTTGCTAATTGTGCGAGCATGTGGTCAAAAAAAGGAACACCCGTTTCAATGGTGCTTTGCCCTGTGCCATCGAGTGAGAGCTCAACGAGCACGCTGCTTTCCTTGGTCTCGCGTTCAATTCGTGCCATTCTGGTCATGTATTTCCTCCTGTCCGCAGACTAGTGCTTTCAAACAATTGACGAATAACTCGTTCTCACTAGCGGTTCCGATGCTCACCCGAAGCCAACCCGATGGACCAGTTTCTCGGATGAGGATTCCTTGTTCAAAGAGTCCGTTCCAAATTGCGTGTCGATCAGCAAACTCACCGAAGAACAGGAAGTTTGCATCACTTTGGGCAACAACAAGACCCATGTTGACAAGTTCAGAAGCCATTTCATTTCGCGCATTCGTTATTTCAGCTACTCGCTCAAGTGACTCACTCGCGAAACCCAATGCCGCGATAGCAGCTGCCTGCGAGATGGCGGAAAGGTGATAAGGCAAACGTACTAATTTAAGTGCTTGAACTATGTCACTGCTACTGGCTGCGCAATAGCCAAGGCGCCCACCTGCGTATCCGAATGCCTTGCTCATTGTCCGCGATACCACAATATTCGGATAGGAATCAAGCAAAGTTAGCGCAGTAGCACCCCGGTCACCGCGGAATTCTGCATAAGCTTCGTCAACCACAACTAAGGCGCCAATTGCTTGAGCCGCTTGTGAAATCTCTTTGATTTCAGCCAATGTGATCGAGGTTCCTGTCGGATTATTTGGCGAAGTGAGAATCACCAGAGTGGGCTTGTGCTCAGCCACCGCCTCAATCGCAGCAGCGAGGTCGATTGTGAAGTCCCTTCTTCGTGGAATCGACACCATTTCGGTAAAAGAATCGCGACCGTATTCCGGGTACATGGAATAGGTGGGATCAAATGTTAGGGCTTTTGTCCCCGGGCCACCAAATGCGCTAAATAATTGCGCCATAATTTCATTTGAGCCATTGGCTGCCCAGATACGCTCAATATTTACGTTTATCCCGGACTCCATAAGCAGATAAGAGGCCAGCGCTGCACGCAGATCAACTACCTCACGGTCGGGATATCTGTTTATTCCACGCGCCGCCACAGCGACCGCCTGTGAAATTGCTGCGATTACTTTTTCACTGGGTGGGTATGGATTCTCATTAACGTTGAGTCGAACCGGAACGCTGTCATCGGGTGCGCCATATGGCGTTTGACCTAAGAGATCCTTACGTAACGGTAAATCAAATCCGCTCACTGTTGTATCCGAACAGAGATCGCCTGCCCGTGAGCTGGTAAGTCCTCGGCACCGGAGAGCGCTAGAACATGGGGAGCAACCTCAACCAAAGCCTGTTGGGAATATTCAATAATGTGAATCCCCCGCAGAAAGGTCTGAACTGACAGACCAGAGGAATGTTTCGCCGATCCCGCAGTTGGCAAAACATGGTTGGATCCAGCGCAATAGTCGCCGAGCGAAACGGGAGCGTAGGTTCCCACAAAAATTGCACCCGCATGTTTGACCCGACGGGCAACCTCCCGGGCATTTTCAACGTGTATTTCCAAATGCTCAGCCGCGTAGGCGTCAACAACGGCCAAACCCTGTTCAATATTGGTGACTAAAACAATTGCGCTTTGAACCCCACGAAGTGCGCTCTCAATGCGCTCCGAGTGTTTTGTTATCGGTACCTGCAGGGCCAAGGAATCCTCAACCGCGTTGGCCAACTCCTCGCTGTCGGTTACTAAGACGGCTGCGGCGAGTTCGTCATGTTCAGCTTGACTAATCAAGTCTGCGGCGACGTGAGTGGGGTTAGCGGTGTGATCGGCCAAAATGAGGATCTCGGTAGGCCCTGCTTCAGAGTCAATACCAATGATTCCCTGCAAAGCGCGCTTGGCCGCTGTCACGTAGATATTTCCAGGTCCCGTCACCAGATCAACCGGTGGGCAATCACCCTCGGGTAGTTGTACGCCGTAAGCCAACATGGCAATCGCTTGCGCTCCGCCCACGGCATAAACTTCTTCGACACCCAAAAGGTGTGCAGCGGCCATAATGACCGGGTGGGGCCAGCCACCCCAATCTTTCTGCGGTGGCGAGACTATGGCTATCGATTGAACTCCCGCAATTTGGGCTGGTACGACATTCATAACGACACTACTGGGATAAACAGCCTGCCCACCCGGAACGTAAAGCCCTACTCGGTCAACAGGAATCCAGCGTTCTGTCACCGTTCCACCCTTAACGACTTCAGTAAGAGTTTCACCGCGAACTTGGTCGGAGTGCACAATTCGTGCCCGACGAATGGATTCCAGTAATGCTTCCCTCACAACCGGATCAAGGTTTGCTGCAGCCTTTTCCAATTCTGCGGCCGGAACTCGAAGAGAAGGCGGCACGGTGCCGTCGAGAGTTTGTGACCATGACGCAACAGCCTTCGCACCATTTTCGCGGACATCTCTCAAGATCGGAGTGATTATCTCGGTAGCGTCATCAACATTCGTGGCGGCTCGAGGCACCATGTTCTTCACAGAATCGCCAGTAAAAGGATTCCCGCGGAGATCGATGAGCCGGATCATGTCAGCCAGTTTAGTCTGTGTCGGTGAGTTCCAATATCCCGCTCTTTCCACTTAACGCCATTCTCGTGCCGGGCTTGGTCCTTCCACTCCATATTTTCGAACCCCGCTACCGGTTGATGATTCAGGAACTCATGGAAATTCCCGAAGAAGAGAAGCGCGAATTTGGAATAGTTGCCGTCCGAGACGGGCACGATATTTCATTATCCGGCATTAATGCACTCCATCCGGTAGGCACTTCAACTATTCTCCGAGAGGTTAATGCCCACGAAGATGGTCGCTACGACATTGTCTCCACCGGTTCCCGTCGATTTCGAATCACATCACTGGATAGCAGTTCCCCTCTTTTGCGTGCCGACGTGGAATGGCTACCCGAACCCGAAATTATTCCCACGGAAAAACTCACCCTTTTAACCCAGGAAACGCTCCAAGAATTTTCAGCGTATCGTTCGGCTCTTTCAGGGGAATTTAGTAGCGATGTTTCTATGTTTGAGGAATTACCCACCGATCCCACTATTGTTTCCTACTTGCTAACGGCCGCCATTCTCCTTCCCACGGCTGAGCGCCAAAAACTGCTTGCAGCAGAAGACACGGAAAGTCGGCTGGCACTCATTCGAACAGTTCTCAAGCGTGAGACTGGGCTGATAACCCATTTCGGCGCGTTACCCGCAGTCGACTTGCTAGCGAATAATGTCTCACTCAATTAATTTGCAATTAAAATGCGGCCTATGGCAATGACTCCTGCAACACTCGCCCTGGATTCACTCGGCATTTCGTACACGCTACATAAATTTGACAGCGAAGCCGCAGCTGGGTTTGGCAAAGAGGCTGCCAGCATTATGGATCTCAATGAAAACCAAGTATTCAAAACCATAATTTTCGGGGATAAAAACATGGCGGCGGTTGGCATTGCTCCAGTTTCACGAAAAATAAGTGCGAAAAAACTCGCCACTGCAGTGGGTGTGCGTTCACTGGAACCGATGGATGCGCTCCTTGCCCAACGCCTCACCGGTTACGTCATTGGCGGTATTAGTCCATTCGGTCAAAAAAAAGTTCTCACAACAGTTATTGACTCTAGCGCGCATGCACATTCAAGCATCTACGTCAGTGGAGGTCGCCGCGGGCTCGAAATTTGTATTTCTCCCGTTGACCTCGTCAGCGCCCTGGGTGCAATTACCGCAGAGATTCAGTCCGAGTAATTCCTCAGGCGTTTGCGCTGGGCCAAGTAGTCGCCGATAGCCATAACCAAAATTACTAAGCTGGATCCGAAGGGCCACATCAAAAGCATGGCCGGCAGCGTAACTTCTAAGGAAGCTTCAAGCACGGTTGAATCCAAGAAGTCGGTACTTCCTAAGTCAACAAAACCCAAATGTGAGCCCACCCAGAACATTGCAAAGGTACCCACGACCGATGATGCCAATGCTGCAGCCATTGAGGCCAGTAAGTGTTCGCGACGCATTGACACCAAACCGATGGCCATCAAGACACCCGCAATTGCGCCCAGTGCTCCGAAAGCAATATTCGCAGCGAAATATTCTTGGGGTTGAAAGTTCTCGGGAAAAACCCGATCAGGAGTTACCACTACCGAGACGCGCGGGGCCAACCCCCACCACAACACCCCTAGGGCTGCGCCCGACAACGTTCCTGCAATTACTCCAGTAATAAAAACTGTGACGGCCTTACGTCTTCGCCCTGGCGCCACATCTAGGTTGGTGTCCACTAAATCAGACATGATGAACCCAACAGTGCCTTTAAATCACCAAAGAGCGAGGGTGAAGGTGTCACACGGTAGACATCATCGAGCTTCATAACCGTCGTTGAAGTTCCACCCGTGAGATGCAATTGAACTTCAGTGGTACCTGGATGTTGCGCCAGAATATTTTTCAGACGTGCAACAAGAGGCGGAACGCATCGCGTCGCAGACATGGTTAATCGAACCGGACCTGTAGGAGCCCCGGAGAGGTCAGGGGAAGTGACTTCCAGAGCAATAGCCCTGACTCCCTCATCATCACTTCGATCAATCTTGGTACGAATAACCAAAATAGAATCATCAACTAAAAGTGTTCCAAAGGACGCGTACGAGGCTGGGAAAACCATGACATCCAGGCTTCCTTCCAGATCCTCCAAAGTCACGATGGCCCAGGCCGAGCCTTTCTTGGTGGTTTTTCGAACAACACTGGTGACCAATCCACCGAGTGAGACCACCTGTCCGTCAAGGTGTTCGTCAATCAAAACAGAGGCAATGCTTCGACCTGATAACTGCGCCAAAGCACTCTCCATGCCAAATAGCGGATGGTCTGAGACATAAAGACCCAACATGTCACGTTCGTGGGCGAGTAAAAGCGACTTCTCCCATTCCGTGATTCCAATCACGGGTCGTTCGATGAGGGAGAGGTCTGCACTAACTTCTAGTCCGCCAAACAAATCAAACTGCCCTATCGCCTCCGATCGCTTGATGTCAACGGCTGCATCAATTATTTGTTCATGTACCGATGCCAATCCTTTTCGTGTGTGGCCGAGGCTGTCAAAAGCACCCGCTTTCACCAATGATTCGACAACTCGCCTGTTGCACACGGCGATATCTACTTTGGCAATGAAGTCATGAAAATCGGCGAAGCGACCAACTTTGTTTCGAGTGGCGATAATCGAATCCACGACGTTTGTTCCCACATTACGAATGGCTGTCAATCCGAAACGAATATCGCTTCCACGTGGGGTGTAGTTGGCATCGGAGTCGTTCACATCAGGCGGCAAAACCTTGATCCCCATTCGGCGGCATTCATTGAGATAAATTGCCGAACGTTCCTTGTCGTCAGCCATTGAAGTAAGCAGTGCAGCCATGTACTCAGCCGGGTAATTCGCCTTTAAGTAGGCTGTCCAGTAGGAAACAAGTCCATAGCCTGCAGTGTGAGCCTTATTAAACGCATAATCGGAGAAGGGAACAAGAACTTCCCACAACTTATTAATTGCAGGACCAGAAAATCCACGCTCGCGCATTCCCTCGCTAAACGGCACAAACTCTTGTTCGAGAATTTCCTTCTTCTTCTTACCCATTGCACGTCGCAGAAGATCTGCTTTCCCAAGCGAATATCCAGCTAGTTGTTGCGCAATAGCCATGACCTGTTCTTGGTAGACGATCAAACCATAGGTGTCGCCAAGTATCTCACTCAATGGCTCTTCAAGTTCAGGGTGAATTGGAACAACCGGCTTACGTCCATTTTTTCTATCGGCATAGTCGTTGTGTGCATTAGCACCCATCGGACCCGGACGGTAAAGCGCCAGCACCGCTGAAATATCTTCGAAATTGTCGGGGGCCATGGACCGCAATAGCGAGCGCATCGGGCCACCATCAAGCTGGAAAACCCCCAAAGTGTCTCCGCGCGAGAGCAGTTCGTATGCCAGTTTGTCATCGAGGGTCAAGGTCTCCAAAACAACTTCGTCACCCGTATTGCGTCTGATATTTTCTAGACAGTCGTCGAGAACACTTAGATTCCTTAAGCCAAGGAAGTCCATTTTCAAAAGACCGAGGGATTCGCACGCACCCATGTCAAATTGAGTAATAATCGCGCCGTCTTGTTCTCGCTTCCACACTGGTATGACGTCCATGAGTGGTTCACTACAAAGAATCACACCTGCGGCATGCACACCCGGCTGGCGTTTTAGTCCTTCTAGGCCCTTGGCAGTATCAACGACAGTTTGAACCTCAGGATCACTGGCGTAAAGTGCCCGAAACTCCGCTGCTTCAGAATATCGAGAATCCCCGGGGTCAAATGCACCTCTGAGAGTGATGTCCTTGCCCATAACGGACGGTGGCATCGCTTTTGTAATTCGATCGCCCACCGAATACGCCAGGCCCAAGACGCGGGCACTGTCTTTGATTGCAGCTTTTGCCTTAATCGATCCGTAAGTAACGATCTGAGCAACTCTTTCTTCCCCGTACTTTTCTGTGGCGTAACGGATCATGTCCGAACGACGCCGTTCATCAAAGTCAATGTCGATATCAGGCATCGAGATTCGTTCAGGGTTCAAGAAGCGCTCGAAGAGCAAACCGTGCTCTATGGGATCGAGGTCGGTAATACCGAGCGCGTAGGCAATCATGGCGCCAGCGGCAGAACCACGACCAGGTCCCACTCGAATCCCACTGTTCTTCGCATGCTGGACGAGGTCAGCAACGACCAAGAAATAACCCGGGAAACCCATTTGAGCAATGACTCCCAATTCGTACTCTGCTTGCGCGCGGACCTTGTCCGAGACACCGGTCGGGTACCTGCGTGTTAAACCAATCTCCACTTCCTTGACCAGCCAAGACTCTTCGCTCTCTCCTGCAGGAATGTCAGCGCGAGGCATGAGGTTCGCGCCTTCATTGAATTCAACATTGCACCGTTCTGCAATCAATAGAGTGTTGTCACAAGATTCCGGAAATTCATGCCACAGATCTCGCATTTGAGCGGCCGACTTCAAATAGAAATCACGGGCATCAAATCTGAATCGTTTAGGGTCATCAAGTGTTGTTCGGGTTCCAATACACAACAAGACATCATGTGTGTCCGCATCACTTTCATGAACGTAGTGCATGTCATTGGTTGCAATCAATGGCAAATTGAGTGCCTTGGAAATTTTGATCAAATCCGGCATAAAGTTGCGTTCAATGGCAAGACCGTGATCCATTATCTCGGCAAAGAAATTACCTGCACCGAAAATATCTCGATAATCTGCTGCCGTTGCCAATGCTTTCTTGTACTGCCCAGCTTGAAGCCAACGATTTACCTCACCACTGGCACACCCCGTTGTACCAATAAGACCTTTGCCGAACCGATCCAAAAGCTCACGGTCAAATCGAGGCTTGTGGTAGTAACCCTCAATACTGGCCAAGGATGACAGTCGGAAAAGATTGTGCATGCCTTGAGTGTTTTCTGCCCAAAGAGTCATGTGAGTGTAGCTGTGCTTGCCGCGACCTGCCCCTGGATCTTCCGGCGCCCCCTCATCGAAGCCGCCACCAAAATCAAATGGGGAGCGCTCAAAACGACCTTGTGGGGCGTAATAGCCTTCCAGTCCGATGATCGGTTTTACCCCATACGCCTTGCCCTTTTTCCAAAAGTCGTAGGCCCCATAAAGATTGCCGTGGTCCGTCATGGCAATTGCCGGCATGCCTTGTTCTTTGGCTGCCAAAAAGAGGTCGTCAAGTTTTGAGGCACCGTCTAGCATCGAGTACTCAGTGTGCACATGAAGGTGAACGAAATCACCTTTGCCCACTAAATCACTCACGCAATCACCCTTACACCGTTATCAAATCACAACACTTCTGCTGAAAACTATTAGCATAAATCACTCCACCGACTCCACTCCACGCCTGAATCTGCACAAGGGGAAGGTGCAGAAATGAACCATCAAGCGTCGCGCAAAATTTCAAGTGCGCGGGTGAGATCTTCGCTATATTCACTTGTCAATTCGACTCGTTCCCCGGTTCGTGGGTGATCAAAGCCAAGTTCGACCGCATGTAGCCATTGACGATCCAGACCTAATCGAACCCCTAAAACCGGATCTCCACCGTACATGGTGTCACCTGCAATTGGGTGACGCATCGCGGACATGTGAACCCGAATTTGATGGGTCCGACCCGTTTCAAGGAGTACCTGAACCAAGGAGGCATGACGGAAGGCTTCCAGAGTCTCGTAGTGGGTGATACTTGGCTTCCCGTCTCTGGTGACCGCGTACTTGTACTCATGCCCTGGGTGACGTCCAATGGCTGCGTCAACTGTTCCCACAAGTGGGTCAAGTAATCCTTGGACAACAGCGTGATACACCTTATTTACCTCTCGGTTCCGAAAGAGATTTTTCATTCGAGAGTACGACAATTCATTCTTCGCCACGGCCATAAGGCCGGAGGTTCCAGCATCAAGTCGATGTACGATTCCTTCGCGCTCAGGGGCTCCTGAGGTACTAATGGTGTATCCCGCTGCGGCCAACCCACCGATTACCGTCGGCCCTTGCCAACCGCGACTCGGGTGAGCGGCAACCCCCGCAGGTTTATCGACGACCACTAAGTCTGAATCGTCATAGATAATCGCCATGCCTGGGACGGGTTCGGCAATGATTTCAATAGTCTCTTTTGTGGGTGATACATCTAAATCAACATCAATGCGCTGGCCTTCAACGACGCGGTCACTTTTTACTAATGGGCGTTCAGATACGCAAATTGCCCCAGCCTCAATGAGCGCGACAGAAGCCGAGCGACTCAACCCGAGAAGTCTGGTGAGCGCGATGTCCAGACGCTCCCCTGCCAACCCCTCAGGAATGGTGAACTCACGGATCACGAGTCCAACCTGTCGGAGGTATCGACCGAGGTATCGACGAGTTTAGGTTTTCCGTCAATGGGTGTTCCGCGAAACAACAAAATCGCAATCCCTATTCCCGATATCACAATCGACATATCTGCAATATTGAAAATTGCCCAGTACGGCAACTGGATGAAGTCGACAACGAATCCCTGGAATGGGCCTGGCGCCCGAAACATACGGTCAATTAAGTTGCCTAGCGAACCACCAAGGAGTCCACCAAGGGCCAATGCCCACGGAAGACTCGCAAGCCTGCGGGCATATCGAAAAATGACGAGCACAACGACACATGCAATCAAAGTGAAAACCCAGGTGATCCCTGACCCGATCGAGAAAGCGGCGCCAGTATTTTCAGCGTAGGTAAATTTCACAAAGCCACCCAAAAGTTCAATCGGTCCTTCACCCGAAGTTTGGCGTGGGAATAGGTATTCCTGAGCCAAGAACTTGGTCAATTGGTCGAAACCGATAATTAGGAGGGCCGTGACTCCGAAAATAGTCAGGTCACGTCGATTGCCTCGATTATTATGACGACTCGAGGCAACTCTGGGTTCAGACACTCAATTAGTCTACGCGAACAAAGGAAATCACTTGATCATGCACTGAATCACAACAGATCACAAGCGCTCTTCAGCGACCTTGCATGACATGCACAGGGTCGCTCGCGGGAAAGCCTGCAGACGCAGCTTGCCAATACCCTTCCCGCAGGTGACACATACGCCGTAGCTGCGATCATCGATGCGACCCAGCGCCTGACGAACTTGTTCAAGCATGTCTCGAGCATTATTTGCCAGTGACATTTCATGCTCGCGCTCGAAGGTCTTGCTCCCTGCATCTGCTTGGTCATCACCCGCACCGTCACCGGAATCGCGAATTAGGTCGGCTAGCCCCTGCTCGGTCATGGCTATTTCCTCCAGTAACCGAGCCTCGTCCTCATTGAGAGCCTTACGGACCCTGTTCAACTCAACTTTGGTCCACGGGCTTTCATCTTCACGCACAACGATCACCGGAGTCTTGACGACCGGTCGGGGCGAAATCACTTTCACGATCCCAGCCGCTTTTTTGCCTTTGGCGGGCGGAGTGGTTACCGGAACCAACTTTTCAAAAACAGTTTTTATTACGGGTTCGGGTTCAGTCATCGGTGCCTCCACCGCAGGCGAAGTTTCCTTTTTTGCCGGTGCTTTCTTTGCTGACACCTTTTGATCAGCCTTGACCGTAGCTACTTTGTCCACAGCTGATTTCTTGGCGAGTGGTTTCTTGGCGGTCGGGCTGGGTATGGATTTCTTGGTTGCCTTAACGGGTACTACTTTCTTGACGGGTTTGGCCGCAACGACCTTTTTGCTCACGATTTTTTTAGCAGGAGCCTTCTTGGCCACGATTTTTTTAGCAGGAGCCTTCTTGGCAGGAGCCTTTGCTACAACCGCCTTTTTGGCAGGTACCTTTTTCGCGGGAACCTTTTTGGCAGGAGCCTTT